>CACNCW010000006.1 GCA_902619055.1 uncultured Alphaproteobacteria bacterium | reverse complement strand
ATAAAATTACAACTTCTTCACGAAATCAAATCGAGACTTCCAGATTATAAATTATATTGGCTTACTAATAAGGGTAAAACTGTTTATTCGAATACTCTTAAATTTATTGCATCTAATTATATTGATGAGATACTCGATCAAGCAGATCTTAGTCCATTTTTTTGGAATAAAATATCTAAAAGATATAAGTTAGAAAATGAATATTTTGATTATATTCTAGATACTCAAAAATCAGTAATTAGAACTGTAGCATTAAAAAGAATTCAACATAAAGATTTTATTTCTGGATCTGCTAATGGTTTTTTTTCCACTAAAAAAATTAAAAATAATAAGATAAGAAGGTACTATTTAAACTATATTTTAGATCTATTAGATTTAATAGTTATAAAAAAAAATAAAAATGATTTTAAAATTCCAATAAATGCAAATCTCCATGTATTAATAAGTAAGATTTTACCAAAACATAAAAACTACGTAGGTGTTGCTCCTGGAGCTGGTGAAAAAAATAAGATTTGGCCTTTAGATAAATACATAGACCTATGCAATTATCTTGAAAGAAATAATAAGACTATAGTTTTTTTTATTGGACCTGATGAATTATATTTAAAGGAAAAGTTTAAAAATCTTTATCCTCTTTCTATATTTATTGAAGATCATATTTCTGGATATCATAATATAGAAATTATTATGGCTACAACTAAATATTTAGAATTAGCCATTTCGAACGATAGTGGTGTTAGTCATATGTTATCTACTGGATACTGTCCATTAATTAAACTCTTTGGACCCAAAAATTCTACAAAATTTACTCCTGAAAATTCCAATATATTTTCAATATCCTCGAGTGATTTTAACTCTAGAAATATCAATAAAATACCTGTCTCTAGAGTGATCGAAGAAATAGAAAAAGTTCTGATTTAAAATTTCATATATTAGAAGCTAGACAAGTATATTTTTCATCATTACTTGTTTTATTTTATATGTTCAAATTTGATAAGCTTGTATTTGGGGATGCAGGGTGGGGCGATGAGTTTCTTATAGCAACACTAATGACTCTACTGGTAAGTATTTTATCAATGGGGTTAGGTCTTTTTTTAGCAATTATTACAGTTTGGGCAAAGATGATACAAAACAAAATAACAAGATTTATTGCAAATTTTTATACAACAGTAATTAGAGGTGTTCCTGAACTATTGGTTATTTATTTAATTTTCTTTGGTGGGAATGCTGTTGTTATGAGTATCGCTAAAGTATTTGGATATAATAAATATATAGAACTAAACGCACTAACAATTGCGACAATAGCTATTGCAGTAATATCAGCTACATATTCCAGTGAAGTTTTAAGAGCTTCTTATTTGGCTATATCTAAGGGTCAAATAGAAGCTGCAAGAGCACTGGGTATGAATAAATTTAGTATTTTTTTAAAAGTTATTTCGCCCCAAGTTATAAGACATGCTTTACCGGGAATAGGAAACGTATGGCAAATAACTCTTAAAGATACATCCCTTATTTCCGTAACTGGTCTTGTTGAAATTATGCGTCAATCTAGAATATCTTCTAACGTTGAGCATTCACCTTTAACTTTCTTAATAACAGCCGCAATATTGTATTTATGTTTAACAACAATCTCTGGCAGGGTTTTTAAAACGCTAGAAGTAAATTATTCAAAAGGATTTTCGACATGATTGAATTTTTAAATAGTATTCAAAATTCCCTTATTTATAAAAATTTCTTTTTGGTCCTATCTGGCTTAGATAATACAATTTTATTATTATTAATTTCATTACCAATTGGTTTTGTCTTAGCATTATTATTTGCTCTAGGAAGAGTTTCTAAAATTATATTATTATCAAGAACAATTGCTAGTTATATTTTTGTCATTAGAGGAACGCCTTTACTTGTTCAAATATATTTAATTTATTTTGGTTTAGGTTCTGTAAAATTTATTAGAGAAAGTTTTTTGTGGTATGCATTAAAAGAACCTTTTTGGTGTGGGGTAATAGCACTTACAATTAATAATGTTGCATATGGAGCAGAAATTTTTCGAGGTGGTATTCAATCAATTGAGAAAAGTCAGGTTGAATCAGGCCTATCTCTTGGGTTTGGGAAATTTTTACTTTTAAGAAAAATTATTCTACCTATTGCAATACGAAAAGTTTTACCGTCTTACGGTAATGAATTAATACTAATGGTTAAAGCAACCTCTTTAGTTAGTCTGACAACATACATGGAAATGACAGGTATTGCTAGAAAGATAATGGCTAAAACATTTGCACCTGTTGAAGCATTTATTGCTGCAGGAATTCTTTATCTTTTTTTAAATTTTCTAATGGTTCAATTTGTTAAATATTTAGAATGGAAATATAATCCACACTTAAGATTAAATAATTAATTTCTAAATTTTTTATGACAAGTGCTGCAATTTGCTGCCATTGCTTTAATAGCATCACTTATCATCTCTTTATCTTCTAATTCTATACTTAAAGATATCATTTCGATATCATCTACAAAGTTTTGGTTATATTCATTAAATGTCTCACGATCACTCCAAATATTATCACTAGCTCCTTCTGCTTGACTATTTTCAGGATAAAAATCTTTAAATTCAGATGCTGAATGAAGAAGAGTTTCATTAAGCTCCAACATTTCTTCATATTGATCTGAATTTATTAATCTGTAAAGTTTCGATGATGTGCTTTTAATTTTTTGCATTATTGCCATTCTTTCGTTAACAATCTTTTCTAATGATTTGTTCTCTAAAGTTACTTTGTGAGCTAAAACATATAAAGGAAAGAATGAAATTAAAGTACTTATCGTTATTTTAAAGAATATACCCATTTTTTGTTATTATATTATGCAAGTAATTATGTCCTAATTTTGCATATTCAAGAGGATTTGCTTTTTTAGGATCCTGCTCAGCTTCAATAATTAACCATTTCTGATATTTTGCCTCATATAGTATCTTTATTAATGGATCGTAATTGATGCAACCATCTCCTGGAACAGTGAAAACACCATCTAAAAAAGACTCTCTAAAACTTAAGTCATCTTTAATAGATTTTAAAAAAACATCTTTTCTAATATCTTTACAATGAACATGGTTAATTCGGGAAATATAATTTTTTAATACTCTTTCGTAATTTGCTTTGGCAAACATTAAGTGTCCAGTATCGTAAAGCAAAAATGTATTTTGATTTGTCATATCCATAAATCGATCTACATCTTCCTCGGACTGTATAATAGTTCCCATATGCTCATGATACGACATTGGCATTCCTTCATCCATCAGCATATCAGATAATTCACTGATTTTTTTGCAATAGCTATCCCATTCATCTTTTTCAAGTATTGGTCTTTTACTAAGAGCTTTTGATTGATCGCCTTGGATTGAATCAGATACATCAGCAAAAACAAAAACATCCGCATTAATTAACTTTAATAAATTTAAATGATCTTGGAGTGCTATCCATTCTTCTTTTACACTTCTTTCTCTAAGCATTGCTCCATACCAACCACCTGGCATTTTTAATTTAAATTTTTCTAAGAGATATTTTGTTATTCCAGGATTTCTTGGAAATTTTCCACCTAATTCAATACCTGAAAATCCAGATGTGCTTGCATCCTCTAAACATTTTTCAATAGGAGTGTCACCTCCTAGTTCTGGCATATCATCATTGCTCCAGGCAATAGGCGCGATACCAAGTTTAATTTTCATGAAGTTTTACATATTTCATGATAGATGAAAAATAAAGATAAATATGAACATATTATTAGTCGATGGAAATGAAAAAGAAGCTTCTGATAGATATACAAAATTGGGTATGGATACTCAATTTCAAGTATATGAAAAAATTTTAAAAAAATATTCTAGTTCAACTATCAATATTACAACAATTCATCCTGCTGTTCATAATAATTATCTTCCTTTAGGTATAAGTCTTGACGATTTCGAAGCGGTTGCTTGGACAGGAAGCTTACTTAATATATATAACATGACAAAATCCATAACTAATCAAATAGATTTAGCTAAAGAATTATTTAAAAAAAAGAATAAAATATTTGGTAGTTGTTGGGGGCTTCAGGTTTTAGTAACTGCCGCAGGAGGTAAAGTAAGAAAAAATCCCAATGGCCTTGAAGCAGTTTTAGCCAAAAATATTACATTAAATCAAGATGGTGAAGTTCACCCTATGTATAAGAATAAAAAAAAATCATTTAATGCACTATGTTGGCATTATGATGAAGCAGAAAAGCTTCCAAAAGAAACTAAGGTACTAGCTTCGAATAAGATCAGTCAATTCCAATCTATAAGCTTTGAAGTAAATCAATCAAGTGTTTGGGCAGTGCAATACCATCCAGAATTTAATTCAAAATGGATGGCCGGACTTATGGAAATGAGAAAAGATATTTTGTTGGAACAAAAAGTATATGAAAATTTATCAGAATTTGAAAACGAAAAAATGATTTTACAAAACCCTGATAATCTTGAGAAGAAAGAATTACATATATATGATGATGTAGTTGATGAAGAAATCCATTCTTTAGAACTTTCAAATTGGTTAAATCTTAATAAAAATTATTGACTGCATTTATAATTGATTTCCACTTACTAATACTAGAAGTTGAAATGGATTTGTTAATATTTGCTTTTACTGTTTTATCTTTTTTCCAAAGTTTACTTATTTGGCTTGTATTTTTTAAATATCCAGATTGAATTGCTGCAAGATATGCTGCGCCAAGTGAAGTAGTCTCAACATTACTTGGTCTAATAATTTTAATCTGAGAAATATTTGCTAAACTTTGTAGAAAGCTATTATTTTTAACCATACCTCCATCAACTCTTATTTCACTAATCTTTGTCTTAGAATCTTTTTCCATACACTCAATTAATTCATAAGTTTGAAAAGATAGGCTGTCTAAAGTTGCTTTGATGATATCTTCTTTAGACGTATTTCTAGTGATCCCAAAAAATGTTCCTCTTGCATTAGGGTTCCAATATGGGGCGCCAAGTCCAGTTAAGGCTGGGACAAAAAATAAACTTTCATCTTTATTAGCTTTTTTATACAATTTATCAGTTTCACTAGAATCTTTTATAAATTTTAAATTATCGCGAAGCCATTGTATGGCAGAGCCTGCTACAAAAATACTTCCTTCATAGCAAAACATTTTTTTACCATTAATTTTAAAAGCAACAGTTGTTAGTAATCTATTTTTAGATAATTTAAATTTTTCTCCAATATTCATAAGAAGAAAACAGCCTGTACCATATGTACTTTTTGATTGCCCTTTTTTAAAACAAGCTTGACCAATTGTTGCTGACTGTTGGTCTCCAGCCATGCCTCCAATTGGTATTTTACCACCAAATAATTTAGTTGAGCCAAAATCATATGCATTTTCGACTACAGTTGGTAAGATATTTTTTGGAATATTAAATATTTTTAAAATTTTGTCAGACCACTTCTCTTTTTGAGAATCAAAAATCATGGTTCTTGAAGCATTTGATATATCTGTTAGGTGAGATTTTCCTTTGGTTAAATTCCATAATAGCCAGGTGTCTATTGTTCCAAAAAGTAAATTATTATTCTTTAAATTCTTATTTACTTCCTTAACATTATCAATAATCCATTTAATTTTAGTTGCAGAAAAATAAGGATCAAGCTCTAGACCAGTTATTTGTTGAATTTTTTTATCAATTCCTTTTCTCTTTAATTTTTCACAAAGATTAGCCGTTCTTCTATCTTGCCAAACTATTGCTCTGTAAACTGGTTTCCCAGTTTTCTTATTCCATAAAACTGTTGTTTCTCGTTGATTAGTAATTCCAATTGAAATTATATTTTTTGAATTTAACTTATTTTTTTTTAATATTTTTGAAATTAAATTTATTACATCATCCCAAATTTCTGTTGCATTATGTTCTACCCATCCTTCATTGGGAAAATATTGTTCAAATTCTTTTTGGACAATATCGAATATTTCAAATCTTTTATTATACAGCACAATTCTTGAACTTGTTGTTCCTTGATCTATTACCAAAAAATATTTTTTCATAAATTAGACGTCTAAATTTTTAATAAAGTTAGCATTATTTTGAATAAATTTAAAACGTAACTCTGCTTGTTTTCCCATTAAGGTTTCGAATAAACTTTCGGTATTCTTCATATCTTTCTTAGCTTTTTCAGAGTTAATCAATATTAGATTTCTTTTGTTTTGATCCATTGTAGTCTCTTTCAATTGATCAGCTGGCATTTCACCCAAACCTTTAAATCTTGTAATGTTATAATTGTCAGACTTAAATTCTTTTTTAATTAATTGATCTTTCTCTTTTTCATCATATGCGTAAAAAGATTTATTTTTGTTATAAATTTTAAATAAAGGAGGCATTGCTAGATATAGTTTATTTTCATCAATTAAACTTTTCATATATTTATAAAAAAAAGTAATAAGTAGAGTTGCAATATGTGAACCATCTACGTCCGCATCAGTCATTAAAATTATTTTCTCATATCGAAGTTTTGAAATTTCAAAGTTTTTTCCAATACCACAACCTAAAGATTGTATAAGGTTTTGTATTTCATTGTTATCAGCAATTTTAGATAGCCCAACATTATAAACATTTAATATTTTTCCCCTTAAAGGAAGTATTGCTTGAAATTCTCTATTTCTTGCTTGCTTCGCAGAACCTCCAGCACTGTCGCCTTCAACAATAAATATTTCAGAATCTTTTATTGATTTACTCGAACAATCTACTAATTTACCTGGAAGACGATTTCTTTCTTTAATACTTTTTCTATCTAACTCTTTAATTTTTGATAAATCAGTTCTTTGAAGAGCTCTTTCAATTAAATTATCTAAAAGTATTTTTGAATTTTTCTTATTTGCATTTAACCATAATAAAAATTCTTGTTGTGTTTTTGTTTCAATTTCTTTTTGTAAATTTGGCATTATTATTCTCTTTTTAGTTTGACCTTCAAAACTTGGATCATTAATAAAGATTGAAATAATAACGTTAGAGTAATCAAAAATATCACTGTGATTGATATTACTGATTTTTGAGAATTGATTTTTTTGACCATAAAGTTTTATAGCTTTTAGAATTCCATTACGAATTCCATTTTCATGAGAGCCGCCATCTGGTGTTTCAATAGTGTTACAATATGACATTAAACTAGAATTTTCATTTGTATTAAATGAAATTAAAGTTTCAAAATTTTCATTATCTTTAATATTTGATTTTAATAAAAAATTTTTTTCAAATAATTTAGAGTTGTTTGCATATTCTAATTGAAAAAAATCTTCAATTCCTTTTTTATAAAAAAAACTTTTTTTGTTAGGGGTTTTATCTTTTATTAATTCTTTATCAATTTCAAAGTTGATAGTTGTGCCTCCAACTAATACTGATTTCATATTTATAAAATTATATAATTTTTTCGGAACAAATTGTGTTTCTTCAAATATGCTTTCATCTGGGATAAAAGAAATTTCTGTACCTTTTAATTTTTTGCTACATTTTTCAATTTTTATTTTTGTCTTAACCTTTCCTTTTGAGTAATCTTGTCTGTACACTTTTCCATCCTTGAATACCTGAACTTGTAATAAAGAACTTAATGCATTTACAACAGAAATCCCAACCCCGTGTAATCCACCAGAAGTTTTGTAAGCATTGCTGTTAAATTTACCACCTGCGTGAAGTGTAGTTAAAACTACTTCAAGTGCTCTTTTATTTTTATATTTTGGATGAAAATCAATTGGAATACCTCTTCCATTATCTTTTATTTTTATCGAACCATTTTTTTTATATTGAAAACTTATATCGGTTGCGTGACCAGCTAAAACTTCATCTATACTATTATCTAGTACTTCGTTAACTAAATGATGAAGACCATCTTGATTTGTGCTTCCAATATACATACCCGGTCTTGTACGAACTGGCTCAAGACCCTCAAGTACTTCAATATCTTTGGCATTATAAGTTGATTTTTTAGCCACAAATATTTCTTATCAAAAGTGTTGTTCTAAAAACATAAAAAAAACCGCCCTAAGGCGGTTTTCTTTATAGAGACAAGTATAATTCTACACGTCGTAGTATAATTTAAACTCGTGTGGATGAGGTCTAATATTAATTGGGTCAACCTCACTCTCTTTTTTATAGCTAATATAAGTTTCAATTACATCTTTGGTGAATACATCACCCTCTAATAAAAATGCATGATCTTTCTCAAGAGCTTCAAGAGATTCAGCTAAAGATCCAGGCGTAGATTGAATTTTAGACAAAACTTCGTCGCTAGCAGCATAGAGATTTATGTCTGTTGGATCGCCAGGATTAATTTTATTTTTAATTCCATCTAATCCTGCCATTAACATTGCTGAGAATGCTAAATATGGATTTGCACTTGGATCTGGACATCTAAATTCCATTCTTTTTGCTTTAGGGCTTTGAGAATAAGCAGGAATTCTAACAGATGCAGTTCTATTTCTTTGAGAGTAAACAATGTTCACCGGAGCCTCAAAGCCTGGGACCAATCTTTTATAAGAATTAGTAGTAGGAGCACAAAAAGCTAAAAGAGCAGGTGCATGTTTAAGTATACCGCCAATATAATTTAGAGCTAAATCACTTAGGTTAGCATAGTTACCCTCTTTATACATTAATGTGTCACCGTCTTTCCAAACACTTTGATGAACGTGCATACCTGAACCATTATCTTCGAATAAAGGTTTAGGCATAAATGTAGCTGTCATTCCATGTTGTCTAGCAACATTTTTAACAACGTACTTATATTTCATCATATCATCAGCCATCTTCAAGAGTGGTGAAAATTCTAAATCAATTTCACATTGTCCACCTGTTGCAACTTCATGGTGGTGTGCTTCAACAGTAAGACCTATGTCTTGCATTGTCATTACCATTTCAGTTCTAACGTCTTGCAGTGTGTCTACTGGTGGTAAAGGAAAATAACCCTCTTTATGTCTAGGTTTATGTCCTAAGTTGGGATTTTCATCAGCACCACTATTCCAAGTACCTTCAACAGAATCAACTTCATGAAATGCAAAGTTTGATCCAGAATCAAACTGAACATTATTAAAGACAAAAAATTCTGCTTCTGGTCCAAAAAATGCTGTGTCACCAATACCAGATGATTTTAAATAGGCTTCTGCTTTTTTAGCAATATTTCTTGGGTCACGACTATAATCAACTAAAGTTACAGGATCCTTAATATTGCAATGTAATGCTAAGGTTTTTTCTGAAAAAAATGGATCAATGTATGCAGTAGTTGCATCTGGCAAAACAATCATATCACTATCTTGAATTTCTTGGAAACCTCTTACTGAAGATCCATCAAAACCAAGTCCATCAGAAAATATATCTTCGTCTAAAAATTTAATTGGTATTGTAAAATGTTGAGTTGTTCCTGGTATATCAGTAAAGCGCATATCAACCATCTTAATGCCCATATCTTTAATTTCAGACATTAAATCTTTTGGAGTCAAGCTTTTTAATTTCATATCTATCTCCTTACTTCAACAAAAGGGTATGCCATCCAGCGTTACCCGGTTAAATCATGCTCTAGTTATGAAATCTGCTTTTGATGCGCGTTCCTTCAGCTTTAGGCTTACTTCCGACCTACAGAATAGGTTGAACGATTTATAACTTTTGCATGCGTTCCTTCGGCACAATGCCTACTTCCGACTCTAAAAGAGTTGAACGATTATAAGTTAATTACTTGCTTTTAAACAAAAGTAAAGAGAAATTAGACAGCATCACTGTCTTTTTCACCAGTTCTTATTCTTAATACTTGCTCTATATTAGATACAAAAATCTTACCATCTCCAATTTTTCCAGAATATGCACTAGATTTTATTGATTCTATAACTTCATCGACTTGGTTATCTTCAACAATTACCTCTAATTTCATTTTGGCTAAAAATTCATCATCATAATTATCATTAGCATCCATCCCTCCAGTCGATCCTCGCTGTCTACCAAAGCCTTTGACATCAATTAAAGTCATTCCAGATATCCCAATTTCATGTAGCGCCTCTTTTACTTGAGAAAGTTTAAAAGGTTTAATAATTGCTTCTATTTTTTTCATATTGTTGATAATCTTTTAATGGCTTCTTTAATGTTTTCTAAAGAATTAGCAAAACTTATTCTTACAAATTCGCTTGCATTATCACCAAAACTTGAACCGGGTACTAAAGCAACACCTTTTTCTTGAAGTGCTACTTCTGAAAATCTATTTCCATCTAATCCAGTTTTAGTAATATTTGGAAATGCATAAAAAGCACCGCCTGGTTCAAAACATGATATTTTGTCTAATTTATTCAATTCACTGAAAACGTATTCTTTTCTTTTTTCAAATTCACTAACAATTTTTAATATTTCTTTTTGTGAGCCTTTTATTGCTTCCAATCCAGCATACTGTGAAATAGATGTGGCGCATGAATTGTAATTAACACATAATTTATTGGCATGTTCGATTAATGTATTCGGCCAAATACTCCATCCCAATCTCCATCCAGTCATACAATATGTTTTACTCCATCCTTCAAGAACTATTAATCTATCTCTTATACTTTCGTATTCTAATAATGATGGCATTTGTTCATTATTAAAAATAATATTACTGTAAATTTCATCACTCAAAATGGATACGTTTGGGTACTGCTCTAATAAATTAACAAGATCAGTAATTTTTTTCTTATTCATATATGATCCTGTTGGATTGTTTGGATTATTTATTATTATCAAACTGGTCTTATCAGTAATTAATTCATTTAATTGTTGAGTATTAATTTCGAAATTATCATTTTCCGAAAGTTGCAATGGCACAGGTTTTGCACCACTATATTTAATCATAGATCTATAAATTGGAAAACCAGGATCAGGGAAAATTATTTCTTTGTCCTCACTTCCTAATAATAGTGCTGAAATAAAAATTACAGGTTTGCCTCCAGGAGTTATTAAAACATTTTCTGATTGAATATTTGCCCCGTATTTATTGAATACTAGTTCAGAAATTGCTTCTCGTAATTCAGGTATGCCATTTGACGGAGTATATCCATGATAACCATCTTTGATTGCTTTAATAGCAGCTTCCTGAATATTTATAGGTGTTGGAAAATCAGGTTGTCCAATGCCTAAATTAATAATATCTCTCCCCTTAGCTTTGAGATCATTAGCTTTAGCAAGAATAGAAAATGCTGTTTCTGTTTCTAAATCAAATATTCTTTTTGAAACTTCCATATTTTTGATATAGCGATTTAATATAAAAATTAAACTTTTTAATTAAGTTATATGGCGAACGTAGCTCAGTTGGTTAGAGCGCAGGCTTGTGGTGCCTGATGCCGTGGGTTCGAATCCCATCGTTCGCCCCATATGCGATTTAGTTAATTTTCTCTATTGTTTTTTAATTTATTGTACATAAAAGGCTAATAATAATAGGGCCGGTGGTGGAATTGGTAGACACGCTAGATTTAGGTTCTAGTGCCGCGAGGTGTGAAGGTTCAAGTCCTTTCCGGCCTACCATCAGGTTTGAATAATTATGAATACAAAAGAATTAAAATCAACAAAACTTTATAAGGAATTCTCCTTAGAAATTCCTTATGAAGAAATTGATATTGAAGTTGATAATAAAATAAATCAATTGCTTCCTACTGTAAATATTCCTGGTTTTAGAAAAGGTAAAGCTCCACTAAATATTGTTAAAAAAAAATATGAAGATAATGTCTTAAATGAAGTAATTCAAAAAGTGATAGATATAAATACAAAAAAATTAATTGATGAAAAAAAGTTTTCTCTATTTAGAGCTCCTAAGGTTGAGTTAAGTAACTATGAAAAAAATAAACCAATAACTATAAATTTAAAATTTGATTTAAAACCAGAAATTAAACTCAAAGATTTTAAAGATCTTAAAATTAATAAGTATGAAATTAAATTAAGTAAAAAAGTAGAAGAAAATCAATTTAAGAATTTTATTGCCTCACAAAAAAACTTTAAAAAAATTGAAAGTTCAAGACAAGTAAAAAATACTGATAAGGTTATTGTTAATTTTGACTCCTCACAAGAAGGCCTTCCAGAATATTTAAAATCTCAAAAAAATTTTCCCATTGATTTGGGTTTTGATGATGGAATACTTCCAGGTTTAAATAAAGAATTGATTGAAAAAAAAGTAAAAGCTGGAGATAAAATTGAATTAAAAATCAACTTATCCAAAGTTCTTAAAGATGATAAATTTAAAAAAACGATTTTTAATTTTGAAATAATTTCAATTGAAGAAAAAATTAAATTTGAACTTACAAAAGAGTTTTTAGATAAAAATGGATTTAAAACAGAAAAAGATCTTAAAGAATTTCTTGTAAGTAATATGAAAACTCAATATGAGCAAGGAATAAAACAAATAGAAAAAAAAGAATTGATGGATCTTTTAGATAATAATTATAAATTTGAATTACCTGACGGAGTACTAGAAGATGACTTTAATCAAATATGGAATCGTTTAGAGCAAGCTAAAAAAGAAGGCAGTTTAGATGAGGATGACAAGCTATTAAAAGATGAAGATCTTAAAAAAAGATATAAAAAAATTTCAGAAAGAAGGGTTAAGCTTGGTTTATTAATGCAACATATTGCTTCAGAAGAAAAAGTTGTTGTATCTGAAGAAGAAATTAACAAGGGTATACTAGAATATACTAGCCAATATCCCGGTCAAGAAAAGCAAATTATGGAGTATTTCGAAAAAAATCCATCATCGCTAGATACGATTCGAGCACCTCTTATTGAGCAAAAAGTAATTGATTCAATTATTTCCAAATCGAAAACAAATGTTATAAAATTAGATGAGGATGATTATAAAAAACTTGAAGTTAAAACATTTGATATTAAAGATACAAAAAAATGATAGATCCTATAGATAATATTACAAATAATCTTATACCAATGGTTGTTGAGCAATCATCAAGAGGCGAAAGGTCTTATGACATATATTCAAGATTGTTAAAAGAAAGAATAATTTTTTTAACTGGCCCTATTGATGATAATGTTGCAAGTTTAATTTGCGCTCAAATATTATTTCTAGAGTCTGAAAATCCAAAAAAAGAGATTTCTTTTTATATTAATTCCCCAGGTGGTATCGTTTGGTCTGGATTAGCTATTTATGATACTATGCAATATGTTTCTTCAAAAATTATGACTATTTGTATAGGACAAGCAGCATCAGCAGGATCTCTGCTTTTAACTGCCGGTGAAAAAGGAATGAGATTTTCTCTTCCAAATTCAAGAATTATGGTTCATCAACCTAGTGGCGGTATGCAAGGACAGGTTACAGATATTGAAATACAAACTAATGAAATTAAAAAAACAAAATTGAAATTAAATGAAATTTATTCAAAACATACAGGAAAAAAATTATCGGAGATTTCAAGTATCATGGAAAGAGATAAGTATTTCTCCGCTGATGAAGCAATTAAATTTGGTTTGATAGACAAAGTTGTAAAGGCCAGGAAGTAATGAATAAAAAAAATGATAAAGATTCATTGTTTTGCTCTTTTTGTGGCAAAAATCAAAAAGAAGTTAAAAAGTTAATAGCTGGACCAACTGTCTTTGTATGTGATGAATGCGTAGAATTATGCATGGACATCATTAAAGAAGATAATAAAAATAATAAATTCAAGATTAAAAAAGATATACCGAAGCCCTCAGAAATTAATAAATTTCTAAATGATTATGTTATAGGTCAAAAAGATTCAAAAAAAATACTCTCTGTAGCAGTCTACAATCATTATAAAAGATTATCTTCTAATTTAGAAAATGATAATATCGAAATTTCAAAATCAAATATTCTTTTAGTTGGTCCAACTGGAACTGGTAAAACATTATTAGCTCAAACATTAGCAAAAATTCTAGATGTTCCTTTTACAGTTGCTGATGCAACAAGTTTAACAGAAGCAGGATACGTTGGAGAGGATGTTGAAAATATAATTCTTAAATTATTGCAAGCGTCTGATTATAATGTTGAACGTGCACAAAAAGGTATAGTGTATATTGACGAAATTGATAAAATTGGAAGAAAAAGTGATAATCCTTCAATTACTAGAGATGTTTCTGGAGAAGGAGTTCAACAAGCTCTTCTTAAAATTATGGAAGGTACAATAGCCAGTGTTCCACCACAAGGAGGAAGAAAACATCCTCAGCAAGAGTTCCTACAGGTAGACACTTCTAACATACTTTTCATATGTGGAGGTGCATTTTCAGGGTTAGAAGAGATCATAAATTATCGTTTAAAAGGTACTGCAATAGGTTTTAATTCTAAATTAGATTTAGAGCCAAAAAAAACTATTGGAGCATCACTTAAAGAACTTGAGAACCAAGATTTATTAAAATTTGGAATGATACCAGAATTTATTGGAAGATTGCCAGTAATAACTACTTTAAGTGAATTAAACGAGGATATGCTAATTGAAATAATGACTCAGCCAAAAAACGCTATTGTAAAGCAATTTGAATCTCTTATGAAAATGGATGGAGTAAAATTGGAAATCAAAGAAGATGCCTTAAAAGAAATTGCAAAGTTAGCAGTATCTCAAAATACCGGCGCAAGAGGTTTAAGGTCTATAATCGAAGGGGTGTTAATGGATCTTATGTACAAAGTTCCAGATCAAAAAGATTTATATAAAGTAGTAATAAATAAAGAAGTAATTGCAAAAAAATCTAATCCGATTTTGATATATTCTAATAAAGAAAATAATCAAAAATTAATGTCCAATAACTCTTGATTTTAATCAATATATAGACATTTATATAATATGGTGAAAAATATAATTCCTGTTCTTCCTCTTAGAGACATAGTAGTGTTTCCTAATATGATAGCGCCATTATTTGTTGGAAGAGAGCAATCAGTAAACGCTCTTAACCATGTTATGACTGGTGATAAAAAAATTTTTTTGCTATCTCAAAAAAATTCTAAAGTTGATAACCCTGATAAGGAGAACCTATATTCATTTGGAACTGTTGCAAAAATTATTCAACTATTAAAACTTCCAGATGGCACTCTTAAGGTATTAGTTGAAGGTATACAAAGAGCAAAAGTTAATAAAATAAATTTTAATAAAGAATTTATAACCGCTTCAATTACTGAAATTAATCAAAAAGCAAAAAAAAATTCACATATAAAAGCATTACAAAAACTTATCATTGAACAATTTGTTGAATTTCAAAAAATTAACAAAAAAGTTTCACAGGATGTAATTAATAATGTAAAAATATTGAATGATCCTGATAAAATTGTTGATATAATAGTATCCAATATTTCAATTTCTTTATCTCAAAAGCAAGAAATTTTAGAAATTATAAATACAGAAGAAAGACTGAATAAAATCTACGGTTACTTAGTATCTGAAATAGACTCTTTCCAAGTTGAAAAAAAAATCAAAGGTCGTGTTAAAAGACAAATGGAGAAAACGCAGAAAGAATATTATCTAAATGAACAAATGAAAGCAATTCAAAAAGAATTGGGAGAAAATGAAGATTTGGATGAAATTGCTGAACTTGAGAAAAAACTAAATCAATACAATTTATCTAAAGAAGCTAAAGAAAAATGTACCTCAGAGATTAAAAAATTAAAAAATATGAGCCCTATGTCAGCTGAGGCAACTGTAATTAGAAACTATTTGGACTGGGTAACTTCTATTCCATGGAATAACCCTGATCCAATCTCTCAAAATATTAATAAAGCATCAACTATTTTAGAGAATGACCACTACGGTCTAGATAAAGTTAAAGAAAGAATTCTCGAATACCTAGCAGTACAAAAAAGAACTAACAAACTTAAAGGTCCAATACTATGTTTAGTAGGGCCTCCAGGAGTTGGGAAAACTTCTCTTGGGAAATCTATTGCAAATTCTACTGGAAGAAGTTTTGTGAGGATGTCTCTTGGTGGTGTAAGAGATGAAGCTGAAATTAGAGGACATAGAAAGACATATATTGGATCAATGCCAGGAAGATTTATTCAAGCAATGAAAAAATCAAAATCTTCTAACCCACTTATTTTATTAGACGAAATTGACAAACTCGGTTCTGATTGGAGAGGTGATCCTTCTTCTGCACTTCTAGAGGTTCTTGATCCTGAACAAAATAGTAAATTTAACGATCATTACTTAGAGCTTGACTATGATCTATCAGATGTAATGTTTGTATGCACAGCTAATACACTTAATATTCCACCTGCTCTTCTTGATAGAATGGAAGTCATAAGAATACCTGGTTACACAGAAAAAGAAAAAAACCAAATTGCAAAAAGATATTTGGTTCCAAAACAAATTAAAAATCATGGAATAAAAAAATCTGAAATTTCATTTAATTCTAAAGTTTTAAATTTAATAATCAGAAATTATACTAAAGAAGCTGGAGTCAGAAGTCTTGAAAAAGAAATTTCTAAGGTTTGCAGAAAAACTGTAAAAAAGTTAGAAACCTCAAGATTGAAAAAAGTAAATTTAAATGACAAATCTTTACAAGATCTTTTAGGAGTAGCAAAATACAGATCTAGCGAAATTGAAAAGAAGAATTTAGTTGGTGTTACTAATGGTTTGGCGTGGACAGAAGTTGGTGGAGAAATTTTATCAGTTGAAGTTATTTTATCAATTGGAAAAGGTAAACTGACAATTACAGGTAAGTTAGGTGAAGTAATGAGAGAATCAATTCAGGCTGCCACTTCTTATGTTAAATCTAAATCAGTTAGTTTAGGTATAAATCCAAAAGATTTTGAAAATTATGATATTCATATTCATGTTCCTGAAGGCGCTACACCTAAAGATGGTCCAAGTGCAGGCATTGCAATTTTTAATTCTCTAGTGTCATCACTGACTAATAATAAAGTCAAAAGAGATGTTGCAATGACTGGAGAAATTACACTTAGAGGACGTGTGCTTCCTATCGGTGGTTTAAAAGAAAAAATATATGCTGCTAGTAGAGTAGGAATAAAAAAAGTACTGATACCGCAGGAAAATTTTAGAGAAGTATCTGAGTTCGATAAAGAAGTTATCAAGGGAATTAAGATAATACCTGTTTCTGATGCTTTTTCAATTCTCGAGCACACATTAACTAAACCAATAATTCCGTTAAATTTAACCGAATCTCAAATAAAAAATAATCAAAATACAACGAGTACACATTAATATTTTTTTTGAAGAAAATTAGTAATTTAGCCATTTAATTGTTAAATTCCTTAGTTTCCGGGAAATTTTAAATAATAATGTTGACTTGTAGAAAAAACAAAGAATTATCAGTAAAAATTAATAAAGGAGATTAAAAGTGAATAAAAATGATCTTATCGCATCTGTAGCATCTTCCGCAGGACTATCTAAATCTGACGCAACTAGAGCTATTGAAAGCTTTCTAGATGCAATTACTAATTCCTTAAAAAGAGATGAAAAGGTTAGTATTGTAGGTTTTGGTAATTTTAGCGTGAGCCACAGAAAAGCAACGACTGGTAGAAATCCTAGAACAGGTGAATCAATTCAAATACCAGCATCCAAAAGACCTAAATTTACTGTAGGAAAAGCTTTAAAAGATTCAGTAAACAATTAATTATCTTTTTTCCTTGCACCGGCTGTTAAATAAATTTAACAGCCGATTTTATTTGGGTGTTTAGCTCAGTTGGTAGAGCATCTCGTTTACACCGAGAGGGTCGGGAGTTCAAGTCTCTCAACACCCACCATGCGCGGGAGTAGTTCAGCTGGTTAGAACGCTGCCCTGTCACGGCAGAGGCCGCGGGTTCGAATCCCGTCTCTCGCGCCACTTTTCTCAGTGTTTTTTTGTGTATTAAAGTCGCAACGAGACACGTTGTTATTGTTGAATAAATCGTTAAATACATTACTAATTTAATTGTGAGATTATAGTGTCAGAGTTTCTATTTGAATATTTACCAATATTAATTTTTATTTTCATAGCTTTGGCATTGGCTGTTGGAATGACTTTATTATCTTTTGTAGTTGGAGACTCTCAGCCAGATCAAGAAAAATTGTCTGCTTATGAGTGTGGATTTGAGGCTTTTGACGATGCTCGTGGAAGATTTGATGTGAGATTTTATTTAGTAGCAATATTATTTATTATCTTTGATTTAGAAGTTGCCTTCTTATTTCCGTGGGCAATAACACTTGGTAAAATTGGATTGTTTGGTTTTTGGTCAATGATGATTTTCCTGACTGTCTTAACTATTGGTTTTATTTATGAATGGAAAAAAGGTGCTTTAGAATGGGAGTAGATGAAGCAAAAAAAATTGTTGATGATACTCTAAATACAGAATTATCCTCTAAGGGTTTCTTAGTTGCTAGCTATGATAAAATTCTTACCTGGGCTAGAACTGGTTCCTTATGGCCTATGACATTCGGATTGGCATGTTGTGGAGTAGAAATGATACATTCTTATATGGCAAGATATGATCTAGATCGTTATGGAGTTATACCAAGAGGTAGTCCTAGACAATCTGATGTAATGATTGTTGCTGGAACGCTAACAAATAAAATGGCACCGGCTTTAAGAAAAGTTTATGATCAAATGCCTGAACCTCGGTGGGTAATATCAATGGGTTCATGTGCAAATGGTGGTGGATATTATCACTACTCTTATTCTGTAGTTAGAGGGTGTGATAGGATAGTTCCCGTTGATGTTTACGTACCAGGATGCCCCCCAACAGCAGAAGCATTAGTTTACGGTATATTGCAATTACAGAAAAAAATTAGAAGAGAAAATAAATTTAAAAGATAATTTTATATGATTAAATTTCTTACTAAAATAGATGGCATAAATAATGTTTTAGAGAATAAGAATTTGTTAGAAATAGAATTTGAAAAAAATAATATTATAAAAATTTTTAACAAATTAAGAGATAACACTGAGCTTAATTTCAATCAATTATTAGATATTACAGCTGTAGACTATCCTTCAAGAGAATTTAGATTTGATTTGATTTATATTTTGCAAAGTTTAACAAAAAATAAAAAAATTATTCTTAAAACTTTTATTAAAGAAAATGAAAACATAGAATCAATAACAAATATTCACAAATCTGCGGATTGGTATGAAAGAGAATGTTATGATTTATTTGGAATTGAATTTATTAACCATCCTGATTTAAGAAGGATAATGACGGATTACAATTTTGAAGGTTATCCGTTGCGCAAAGATTTTCCCTTAACAGGACATACAGAAGTTCGCTACGATGACCTTGAAAAAAAAGTAATATATGAGCCTGTAAAGTTAACTCAAGAATTTAGAAATTTCGATAGTGAATCTCCTTGGGAAGGAATGGAAAACAAACTTTTTGGTGATGAGAAATCTAGTGGTAAAAAATAAATGAAAGAAGTAGAGCTTAATACAACTACAATTAACTTTGGCCCTCAACATCCGGCTGCGCATGGTGTTTTACGTTTAGTAGTCGAACTTGAAGGTGAAGTAGTTCAAAGAGCAGAACCACACATCGGATTGTTACATAGGGGGACAGAAAAATTAATTGAATATAAAACTTATCTTCAGGCTGTCCCTTATTTTGATAGACTTGATTACGTTTCACCAATGTGTCAAGAACATGCTTTTGCATTGGCAACTGAAAATCTACTAGGTATCAATGTTCCTGAAAGAGCTAAATATATTCGAGTTATTTTTGCTGAAATTACTAGAATACTAAATCATTTATTAAATATACCTGCCTATGCTGCTGACATTGGTGCAGTGACACCTTTTTTATGGTGTTTTGAAGAAAGGGAAAAGCTTTTGGAGTTTCATGAAGCAGTATCTGGGGCAAGATTTCATGCAGCCTATTTTAGACCTGGCGGCGTTCATCAGGATATGCCAGAAGGAATGGAAGAAAAATTATTTGAACATTTTAAAACACTTCCAAAATTTATTGATGATCTTGAAAGCTTGCTTACCAATAACAGAATTTTAAGGCAAAGATCAGTTGATATAGGAATAATTTCAAAGTCAGAAGCAATTGAATGGGGGTGTTCGGGTCCTGTATTAAGAAGTGCAGGTGTAGCATGGGATTTAAGAAGATCTCAACCTTATGACGCATATGATCAAGTTGATTTTCAAGTTCCTGTTGGAAAAAAGGGTGATTGTTTTGATCGATATTTGGTTCGCATAGAGGAAATGAGACAAAGCATTAGTATTATTAACCAATGTTTAAATAAAATCAAACCAGGTCCAATATCAATTGAGGATAATAAAATTACACCTCCTAAAAGAAATCAAATGAAAAAATCAATGGAAGCTTTAATTCATCATTTTAAACTTTTCACTGAAGGTTACCGTGTTCCCGCTGGTCAAGTTTATAGTGCAGTAGAAGCTCCCAAGGGTGAATTTGGCGTTTACCTTGTTTCTGATGGATCTAGTAAACCATATAGATGTAAAATAAGAGCACCAGGTTTTGCACACCTTCAAACATTGGATCATTTATCTAAGGGCCACTTAATGGCTGACATAGCTGCTATACTAGGTAGCTTAGATATTGTTTTTGGAGAGATAGATAGATAATGCATCATCCTGGTACAAATAATAAAGTATATAAAAAAATTAATGATAATTTTGAATGGTCATCAGAAAATTTTAAAAAAATCTCTGAAATAATAAAAAAATATCCATCAAAACGTATTCAAAGCGCAGTTATTCCTTTACTTGATTTAGCACAAAGACAAAATAATGGATGGCTAAGTAAAAACTCAATGGAAAAAGTAGCTGAAACTCTAAGTATGTCTTATATAAGAGTGTTGGAAGTCGCCACTTTTTATTCGATGTTTAATTTAGAACCTATTGGTAAAAATTTTGTCCAAATTTGTAGAACGACACCTTGTTGGTTAAGAGGGAGTGATAAACTGTCTAAAGTTGCACAAGAAGTTTGCGAAACTAATATTGGTGAGACAAGTGATGATGAAATATTTACAGTTGTTGAAGTTGAATGCTTAGGTGCATGTTGTAATGCTCCTATGGTCCAGATCAATGATGATTATTATGAAGATTTAGATGAAGAGAGTTTTAAAAAAATACTTCAAGATTTAAAAGATAATAAATCAATAAAAGTAGGTTCACAAATTGGTAGAAAATCATCACAACCTGAAAGAAAATTTGATGCTTAAGGAAAAAGATAAAATTTTTAAAAATTTATACGGTTTTGAAGACTGGAAATTAGAAGGTGCCAAAAAAAGAGGTATTTGGTCAAATACTAAAGAACTTATTAAAATGGGTAGCGAAAAAATTGTTGAGGAAATTAAAAAAAGTCAATTAAGAGGAAGGGGAGGAGCAGGTTTCCCTGCGGGACTTAAGTGGTCATTTATGCCAAAAGACTCTGGAAAAGATCATTACCTAGTTGTTAATGCAGATGAGTCAGAGCCAGGCACATGTAAAGATCGAGAGATTATGAGAAACGACCCACACCTTCTTTTAGAAGGTTGTTTAGTTGCGGCCTTTGCTATGCATGCACATACTTGTTATATTTATATAAGGGGTGAATATTATTCTGAATCTTCTAATTTACAAAAAGCAATAGATGAAGCCTACGCAAATAATTTAATTGGTAAAAATGCATGTGGTACAGGATGGGATTTTGATATTTATCTTCACAGAGGAGCAGGAGCATATATTTGTGGTGAAGAAACTGCTTTACTTGAAAGTTTAGAGGGTAAAAAAGGCCAACCTCGATTAAAACCTCCGTTTCCCGCTGGCGCAGGTTTATATGGATGTCCAACAACAGTTACAAATGTTGAAACAGTTGCCGTTTCACCAACTATTTTAAGACGTGGTTCAAAATGGTTCGCTGATTTAGGAAGTGCCAACAATACAGGTACAAAAATTTTTAGTATTTCAGGACACGTTAATAATCCATGCAATGTAGAAGAAGAAATGGGGATACCATTAAAAGAACTGATTGAAAAACATGCAGGTGGTGTAATTGGTGGTTGGGAAAATTTATTAGCTGTAATTCCTGGAGGTGCAAGTGTGCCTTTATTACCTAAGTCTATTTGCGATACAGTTAAAATGGATTTTGATAGCCTAAAAGAAGTTCAAAGTGGATTAGGAACTGCTGCTGTTATTGTAATGAATAAATCAACAGATATTGTTGAAGCAATAGCTAGATTATCACATTTTTATAAACATGAAAGCTGCGGTCAATGTACACCTTGCAGAGAAGGTACTGGATGGATGTACAGAATGATGGAAAAAATGGTTCATGGAAATGTTGAACATCAAGATATTGATAAAATTTTAGATGTGACTAAGCAAATTGAAGGTCATACTATTTGTGCCTTAGGTGATGCTGCTGCTTGGCCTATTCAAGGTTTGTTTAGACACTTTAGACCTGAAATTGAAAAAAGAATTAAAGAAAGAAATAGAAGAGTAGCCTAGTGCCAAAGATAACAATTGATAATAAAGAATACGAATTTGAAAACGGCATGACTGTAATGCAAGCTTGTGAACAAGCAGGAACTGAAATTCCAAGATTTTGTTATCATGAAAAACTCTCAATAGCAGGAAACTGCAGAATGTGTTTAGTAGAAATGGAAAAGGCTCCAAAACCTATTGCATCATGTGCCATGCCAGCTACAGATGGAATGGTTATAAAAACAAAAACAGAAACAGTTAAAAAAGCTCGAAAAGGTGTAATGGAGTTTCTTTTAATTAATCATCCATTGGATTGCCCTATTTGTGATCAAGGAGGAGAATGTGATCTTCAAGATCAAGCGATGTATTATGGTTTTGATAAAACTAGATATGAAGAAAATAAAAGAGCAGTTCAAAATAAAAATATGGGACCACTTGTTAAAACAATTATGACAAGATGTATACATTGTACAAGATGTGTAAGATTTTCTACAGAAGTTGCGGGTGTTGATGATATAGGATTACTTGGCAGAGGTGAAAATGCTGAGATCACGACGTACTTAGAAAAAACTATTGAGTCAGAATTATCTGGAAATGTAATTGATTTATGCCCCGTAGGTGCATTAACAAGTAAACCATATGCGTTTAAATCTAGACCATGGGAGCTAACCAAGACAGAAACATTTGATGTGTTCGATGGTATAGGCTCAAGTATAAGGATTGATACAAGAGGAAAAAAAGTTTTAAGAGCTCTTCCTAGAATAAATGAAGAAACCAATGAAGAATGGATAAGTGATAAATCTAGATTTGCAGTTGATGGACTCTCAAGTCAAAGATTGGATAATGTATATTCTAAATCTAATAAAAAACTCCAAAAATCTTCATGGGATAATGCATTTGAATTAATAAAAAAAGAAATTACAAAAAGAGGTAAAGAAAATACTGTATTCCTATCTGGTAAGTTTACTGACATTGAAACTTTATATTCCGCAAAAAAATTTAGTAATTCACTAAAATCAAAAAACTATGATTGCAGATTTGATAATACACAAATTATCGATAATTTATCTTCAAGTTATAAATTTAATTCAACAATTCAAGAAATTGAAAAGGCTGATGCTATTCTTTTAATCGGATCCAACCCTAGATGGGAAGCGGCGGTACTAAACGCTAGAATTAGAAAGGCATATATTGAAAATAACTGCAAAATTGGTCTTATAGGTCCTAAATTAGATCTTACCTACGATTATAATCATTTATCTGATTCTTTAGATTACCTTAATAAATTATCTAATAATAAATCTGAATTCAATAAAGTTTTAAAATCTGCAAAAAACCCACTTATAATATTAGGTACTTCAGCAATAAATAATGATCATGGAAAAAAAATATTAGAAACTTCAGGATTAATTGCGAAAAAAATTCAAAAAAATAAAAATACAAATCCATTAAATATTCTTAATCAAGATATTTCTAGAGTAGGAGCATTAGATTTGAAATTTTATAATAAAAAATTTGATAATGATTACAATAAACAATTAAAAAAACATATTGATAAAACAAAGCCTGTTGTTTTCTTAATGGGATTAGATGAGATAAATTTTTCAACATTTGAAAATGCTTTTGTTGTTTATCTTGGTCATCATGGAGATGTTTCAGCATCTATAGCTGATATAATTTTACCAACACCTGCATATACTGAGAAAAGTTCTACTTATATGAATATTGAAGGTAGAGTGATTCAAACAACTAAGTGTCATAATCCATTAGGTGAAGCAAAAGAGGAGTGGAAAATTTTTAGAGTTTTGAGTGACTTATTTGAAAAGAATTTAAATTTTAATAATCTTGGGGAACTTCGAAATGAGCTTACCAGTACCTATGGTCAATTTGCTCTCTTAAATCAAGTTAATTCTATTGGCGAAATAACTTTTGCTAAAAATAATAAAATTGAGAATATTAAAATTAAATATAACATTGAAAATTTTTATATGAATGATTCTATTTCTAGATCTTCTGAAACAATGGCAAAATGTACTAAAGATATTTTAAATAAGGCTGCATAATAATTAGATGACTTATGATATATTAATTACAGGGTTAATAATCATTGCCCAAATACTTGCTGTTGTTGTGCCAGTTTTAATATCTGTAGCTTTTTTAGTTTATGCTGAAAGAAAAGTTTTAGCATTAATTCAATTAAGAAGAGGTCCAAATATAGTAGGGCCTTTTGGTATATTACAAAGCTTTGCTGATGCATTAAAACTTATTACTAAAGAAAATATTATACCTAGTGGATCAAATAAAATTGTTTTTATTTTAGCACCCATAATAACAATGGTACTTAGCTTAGCAGGTTGGGCAGTAATACCTTTTGCTCCAGGATGGGTAGTCTCTGATATTAACGTAGGTATCATGTATCTGTTTGCAGTATCATCTCTTGGAGTATACGGAATAATAATGGCTGGATGGGCTAGTAACTCTCAATATCCTTTTCTAGGAGCATTAAGATCAGCTGCTCAAATGGTTTCATATGAAGTATCTATTGGATTTGTAATAATTACAGTATTATTATGTGTAGGTTCTTTAAATTTATCAAAGATAGTTTTAGCTCAGCAGACTGTATGGTTTGCAATTCCATTATTACCTATGTTCATTATTTTTTTTATATCTGCGTTAGCTGAAACAAATAGATTACCTTTTGATCTTCCTGAAGATGAATCAACACTTGTTGCAGGATTTTTTACTGAATATTCATCTGCTTCATTTGTATTATTTTTTTTAGGTGAATACGCTAGTATGATTTTAATGTCTTCTATGACTGTCATTCTTTTTTTAGGCGGATGGCTTCCTCCATTTGATGTATACCCATTAAATGTTGTTCCTGGAGTAATCTGGTTTACTGTGAAAGTAATATTTATATTATTTTTATTTATTTGGGTTAGAGGAACTTTCCCAAGATATAGATATGATCAGTTAATGAGACTTGGATGGAAAGTTTTTCTACCGTTTTCTTTGTTTTGGGTTGTGGCAACTTCTGGTTTTTTAGTATATTTTGACATGCTGCCAAATTAATATGTATAAATTAATTAAATCTTTTACTTTATTTGAATTATTCCAAGGGCTATTTTTAACTTTCAAATACATATTTAAATCTAAAGTTACAATAAATTATCCTCACGAAAAAGGTCCATTAAGCCCACGTTTTAGAGGCGAGCATGCTTTGAGAAGATATCCAAGTGGGGAAGAGAGATGTATCGCATGTAAACTTTGTGAAGCAGTATGTCCTGCTCAGGCAATTACAATTGAAGCAGAGCCAAGAGAGGATGGAAGCAGAAGAACAACAAGATATGATATAGATATGACTAAATGTATTTACTGTGGTTTATGTCAAGAATCTTGCCCAGTTGATGCGATAGTAGAAGGACCAAATTTTGAATTTGCCACTGAAACAAGAGAAGAATTAATTTATAATAAAGATAAACTTTTAGAAAATGGAGATAGATGGGAGCAAGAAATTGCTCAAAATATTCATCTCGATAGAAAATATAGATAAGAATGATTCTTTATTCATTAACATTTTATCTTTTTTCATCTGTTGCAGTTCTTTCTGCTCTAATGGTAATAAGTGCAAAAAATCCAGTTCATTCAGTTTTGTTCTTAATTTTAAGCTTTGTTAACGCATCAGGACTCTTTGTTTTATTAGGTGCTGAATTTTTGGCAATGATTCTTGTCGTTGTATATGTTGGAGCTGTTGCCGTCCTTTTTCTCTTTGTTGTAATGATGCTTGATATAAATTTTGTAAAGTTGAGAGAGGGTTTTTTGCAATATTTACCTTTTGGAGCATTATTAGGTATAGTTCTAGTAATTGAACTTGGAATACTTTTTTTAACAGATATATCGTCTAATATTTATAACAATCAAACACCACTACAACCTATAGTTAATGAAGTGGAAAATACAAAAATGATTGGGCAAATACTCTACACTGAATATTTTTATTTATTTCAAATATGTGGGATAATTTTATTAGTCGCAATGATTGGCTCTATTACACTTACATTAAGAGATAAAGGTGGTGTTAAAAGGCAAAATATAGATTCTCAAAATACAGTTGATGCATCAACAGCTATAGAAAAGAAAAAAGTAAACATAGGTGAAGGAATTTAATTAATGATTACTCTTGAACACTATCTTTTTCTTGGCGCAATTATTTTTACCTTAGGTGTTTTAGGAATATTTTTAAATAAGAAAAATTTAATTATAATTTTAATGTCTATAGAACTCATCTTATTGTCGGTAAATATTAATTTTATTGCTTTCTCAGCGTATATTAATGATATTTCAGGGCAGATCTTCGCAATGCTTACACTTACTGTTGCAGCCGCGGAAGCAGCAATTGGACTCGCCATACTTGTAGTATTTTTTAGAAATTTAGGATCAATAGAAGTAAATAAAATTAATCAGCTTAAGGGATAGTAGATGGCAACCTCAATTATATTTTTACCTCTACTTGGTTTTCTTTTTTGTTTTTTACTCGGTAAACAGTTTAACTATAAGGTTTATCAAATATCAACAACTTCAATACTTTTTCTTTGTACTTTATTTTCTTGGATAATATTCATTCAGTTTATTAATAATAAGGAAACTGAAATAATTTTTATTCTTAACTGGATCACTTCTGGAAACTTTATTGTTGATTGGTCAATTAGATTAGACACTTTAACTGCTGTGATGTTCATTGTGGTTACAACTGTTTCTGCTTGTGTTCATTTATATTCAATAGGCTATATGGAAGAAGATCCATCAAAAATAAGATTTATGGGTTATCTAAGCTTATTTACTTTTTTTATGCTTGTTCTTGTATCAAGTAATAACTTGTTGCAAATGTTCTTTGGTTGGGAAGGTGTTGGGCTAGCCTCATATTTATTAATTGGTTTTTGGCACCATAAAGATTCAGCAAATAAAGCTGCTATAAAAGCATTTGTTGTAAACAGAGTTGGAGATTTTGGATATGCAATTGGAATTGCTGGAATTTTTTATATTT
>CACNCW010000005.1 GCA_902619055.1 uncultured Alphaproteobacteria bacterium | reverse complement strand
GAAATATATCTCCAGTTGAATATCAAGAAATAATTAATCTTGGTGAAATAAACATCAAAGCTCATAAGGAATTTAAAAGAATATATCCTTATAAGAATACGTTGTCACATATTCTTGGATATGTAGATATTGATCAAATTGGTCAGAGTGGAATTGAGAGGTATTTTGAAAATGATCTCGCAAAATCACAAGACATAATTATTAGTATTGATACTAATTTACAGCAGTTGGTTAGAGAAAATCTCTTAAAAACCATAAATAATTATAAAGCTGAATCCGGTTTAGCTATAGTTATGGATATTACTAACGGTCAAATCCTATCATCAGTAAGCTTACCTGATTATAATCCTGAGGACAAATCCTCATATAATAACAATAATTTAATGAATAGAGTTTTTCAGTCTAATTATGAAATGGGATCAACTTTCAAACCAATAACTGCCACTATTGGATTTGATTTAGATATTATAGATCCTCAAATGACTTTTGATGTTACAAAAAAATATTTAAATATAAGTGATCATGATAAGTACAAAGATAATGGTGTTTATGATGTTGAAAAAATTATTGTTGAATCATCCAATATTGGTACAGCTCAGATTGCTACTTTGATTGGAAAAAAAAATCAAATAGAATTTTTTGAAAAAATAGGTTTCAATAAAAAAATAAATATAGAAAATAAAGAAAGCTCAGCTCCTTTAGGAAATAAATATAATTGGGGCAAGTTAGAAACAGCAACGATAGGATTTGGTCATGGATTTGCTATTACACCTCTTCATTTAGTTAAAGCTTATGCTTCATTAGCGAATAATGGGAATGAGGTTTTTCCTACACTTCAATTAAACAAACAATTTGAACAAAATCAAATTTTTAATAATAAAGAATCATCTAAATTCTTTATCAATTTATTAAATTCTGTTGTTCTCAAGACCGAATACACTGGTCCTAGAGTAAAAGTAGATGGTTATTCCGTAGGAGGTAAAACGGGAACATCAGAATTACTAAATCCAAATGGTGGATATTATAAGGATAGAAACTTAACGTCCTTTATTGGAATATTCCCAACAAATAATCCAAAATATGTAGTTTACACTGCTATTGAGTATCCAAAAAAGGAAACAGGCACTAAACAAAGAATGACTGGAGCAAGAGTAAATGCACCCTTGGTAAAAGATATTATTATTAATATTATAAGCCTCTTTAATATTTCAAAAGATAAAAATGATGATCTTCTAAAAGTAGACACAAATTTTATATATAGAAAGTTAAATGCTACTGTCTAATTTATCAAAAGTTATAAGAGTAAATAAAACGTACAATTTTAATAAAAATAAATATTTCTCTGCAATTACCTCTAACTCAAAATTTACTAATAACAAAACGTTGTTTGTTTATGATAAAAATACAAAGGTAAAAAAGATTTATTTAGATGAAGTACTTAGGAATAAAGCTCCTGCTATAATTTCAAATAAATATATTAAAAACTTAAAAATTCCTCAATTTGTTGTATCTAATATTGATTTTGAGATATATTATTTATTAACTAAGCTCCATAATAATCTTCCCTTTAAAACAATAGCAGTTACAGGTACCAATGGAAAGACATCAGTTGTTTGGTATATTTCAAAAATTCTTAATTCACTAAAATATAATAATACAATGGTTGGAACTTTAGGACATTTTGTAAACGGAAAAAAAATAAATGATATAAATTTAACAACACCTGCCTATGAAGAATTATTTAGATATGGATCTTCTAATAAAAAAGAAAAAAATATTTTCATTTTTGAAGCTTCAAGTCACGCTCTAGAACAAAACAGGTTAAGAAATTATCCTATAAATATTGCAGCTTTTACAAACATTTCAAAAGATCATCTTGATTACCATAAAACATTCTCAAATTATAAAAAATCTAAAATTAAACTTTTCTCTAATCATTTAGTAAATTCAGGATTTGCTATAATTAATTCAAGATTAAACATCTTATCTGAATTAAAAAAAACATTGAAAAAAAAAGACATAAAATTTAAATATTTTGGAAATAAAAATATAAAATTAATAAAAATCAATGATTTTGTATATTTGAATATTAACAATACAAAATATAAACTAGAAAACCTAAAACTTAAAACAAATATAGAATTAGAAAATTTAGAATGCGCAATTACTTGTTGCTTAGCACTTAATATTAGTCAAAGTAAAATTATAAGAGTATTATCAAAAGTTACAAATCCATCAGGTCGTTTGCAAACAATTGAGTATAAGAAAAAAAAATCAAAAATTATTATTGATTATGCACATACACCAGATGCTTTGAAAAAAATTCTACTTGCTTATAAAATCAAAAAAATGAAACCATCAATTTTATTTGGTTGTGGCGGTGATAGAGATAAAAGTAAGCGAAAATCTATGGCATTAATTGCAAATAAATATGCTGATAAAATTTACATAACGGATGACAATCCTAGAAACGAAAATCCATCTAAAATAAGGAAAAATATTCTAAAGTATTGTTCTAGAGCTATGGAAATATCTGATAGAAGAAAAGCAATTAAATTAGCTATTAAAGAATTAAAAAAGAATGAAATTTTAATAGTAGCAGGTAAAGGGCACGAAAAATTTCAAGTTTTAAAAAATAAAACAATTAAGTTTGATGATTTTACAGTTGTTAAACAATTATTAAATTAATGATCGAATTAAATCAATTAGAGAAATATATAATATCTAAAAAAGATAAAATTCAAATATCAAGTAAAGATATTAAAAGTGGTGACATATTTCTTGCTTTAAAAGGTAAAAGGTTTCATGGAAACAAGTTTTTAAATGAAGCAATAGATAAAGGTGCAAAGTTTTGTGTAACTGATAATAAAAATTTCAAAAAAAATAAAAAAATTTTATATGTAAATAATATTTATAAATATCTTTCAAAAATAGCAAAAACGAAACGAGATTTATACAAAGGTAAAGTAATAGGCATTACTGGCAGTGCTGGAAAAACTACTTTAAAAGAAACTTTAGCATTTTTCTTAAAAAAAGATCATACCATTTCTTACTCAAAAAAAAGTTATAATAATCAGTTAGGTGTATTAATTTCTTTACTAAATTTAAATTTAAAATCAAATTATGCAATTTTTGAAATAGGAACAAATAATTTTGGTGAGATCAAATTTCTTAGTAATTTAGTCAAACCATCAGAGGTATTTATTACAAATATACAATCTACTCACCTTGAAAATTTTCAAACTAAAAATAATATTGCCAGAGAAAAAGCTGATATATTTATTTCTAAATATAATAATAATAGGAAAAAGCTATATCTCAATGTTTCTTCTAAATCTGAAAATATTTTAATCGCAAAAGCAAAAAAAGAAAAAAATCTTAAAATAATTCGTATTGATAATTCTTCAAAAAAATATTTTATTAAAAAAATATCTCCCTATAAAAAATTGCATAAAGTAACTTTATCAATTAATAAAAAAAAGGTTAACATTGTTACTGATGCAATAGTAATGCATAGATTAAATAACTTATTATTTTGTCTTGCATTTTATAATGAAAATTATCTGAACATTAAATCAGTTCTAAATCGTTTTAAGTTTTTAAAACCAGTGGAAGGTAGAGGATTAGTTCATAAAATTTCTTTAAATAAAAAAAAAATAAATATTATTGATGAATCTTACAATGCTAATCCTGATACAATGTTGCAAAGCATAAAAAACTTAGAAAATATCAAAGTAAAAAATAATAAAAAAATAATAATTCTAGGGACAATGAATGAATTAGGAAATAATTCTTATAAAATTCATTATAAATTACTACAACAATTAGATTACACTATTTTTAAATTTGTAATTTTATCTGGCGAATTCTTTGAATTATCTGTAAAAAATTTAAATCCAAATAATGAATTTATCCATTTTAAAAATACAAATAAAATTATGCAATTTTTAAAAGAGAAAGTGCATAATAATGACATTATTTTAATTAAATGTTCTAATTCGACAAAAATAAATAAGTTTGCAAAAATATTATTAAAACAGGTATCGATTTGATTAAATATTTGGCCTTTGAATACCAATCTTTATTTAGTTTTCTAAATATTTTTAGTTATATAACATTTAGAACTGGCGCCTCTATTCTTACTGGATTATTTTTTTCTCTCATATTTGGAGATTATATTATTAACAAATTATCAAATGTTCAGCCAACTGGCCAGCCAATAAGAGATGATGGTCCAGAGTCACATATAATTGCAAAAAAAGGTACTCCTACAATGGGTGGCCTGTTGATTATTCTAAGTGTTTTTGTTTCAACAATTATTTGGGCTGATTTACAAAATATTTTTATATGGATTTTACTTTTAACTATTTTAATTTTTGGATCTATTGGTTTTGCAGATGACTACAGTAAAATCAAATCAAATACAAGTAAGGGTATTTCATCAAAAATAAGAATTATATTTCAAATCATTTTTTCTTTTTTCATTACATATTTAATTCTTATCAATTTAGATCCAAGTATAAGCAAATCTATGACATTTCCTTTCTTTAAAAATTTAATTATAGATTTTGGAATATTTTATTTTCTAATTTCCATATTTATAATTATTGGATCAGCTAATGCAGTAAATCTAACTGATGGACTTGATGGTTTAGCAATTGTCCCTGTAATGATAGTTGCAATGTCTTTTGCTTTCATAGCTTATGTTTCAGGTAATATAGTTTTTTCTAATTATTTACTCATCCAATATATTCCTGGAACCGGTGAATTAGCAGTTTTTTGTGGTTCTTTAATTGGAGCAGCTTTAGGTTTTCTTTGGTTTAACGCACCACCTGCTAAAGTTTTTATGGGTGATACAGGATCTTTAGCATTAGGCGGCTCTTTAGGCTCAGTAGCAATAATATGCAAACATGAAATTCTTCTTGCAATAATAGGAGGTTTATTTGTTCTAGAAACCTTGTCTGTAGTAATCCAAGTATTCATTTTTAAAATGACAGGAAAAAGGGTTTTTTTAATGGCTCCACTACATCATCATTTTGAAAAAAAGGGATGGCCTGAGTCAACAATAGTTATTCGTTTTTGGATAATTACCATTGTATTAGCTTTGATAGGTCTTGCAACTTTAAGAATAAGATAATGTATTTAATTTATGGAATTCAAAAATCAGGACTTTCTATAGTAAATTATTTTGAAAATAAAAAAATAAAATTTAAGATGTGGGATGATAATCCAATAGTAAGAAAGTCTATAAAAAAAAATTACAATAAAGATTATTTTTTTAATATAAAAAAAGATAATTTAAATGATTTTAAAAAAATTTTTGTTAGCCCAGGAATATCTTTAAGACAAAAAAAATTTAAAAGAAAAAATATATCTAAAAAAGTAAATAGAGATTTAAATTTATATATTTCGAATATAACAAATCAAAAGATTGTAGCTATTACTGGCACAAATGGGAAATCAACAACAACCAAATTAATAGGAGACATTTTAAAAAAGAATAATATTAAAACATTTGTTGGAGGCAATATTGGAGAATCATTATGCAATGCTTTTCTTCTTAAAAAAAAATATAAAGTTCATGTTATCGAATTAAGTTCTTTTCAATTAGAAACAGTTAAGTCACTTGATAGTAGAATATCAGTAATAACAAATTTATCTGGTGATCATTTAGATAGGTACAAAGGTATTAGTGATTATGTTAGTCAGAAGAAAAATATTATTACTAAAAATGGAATTAATTTATTATCAATTGATGATATTTATTCAAGAAAGATATTTAATCAAAAAAAAATTAAAAATAAAATTAGTTTTTCTTTGGTCGATAAATCAGCTGATTGTTTCGCTAACAATGATTATATTCTAGATAATTACTTCAAAAAAAACAAAAAATTATTTATAAAAAAAATCTCAAAAGATTTAGAAGGTAATTTTAATATTCAAAATATTTTAATAGCATACATATGTAGCAAAATATTAAAAATTCCAGAATCTAATTTTCTCAAGGTTATTAAAACATTTAAGGGTCTGCCATTTAGATCATCTACAATTTTTACAAATAATAAATTAAAAATTGTAAATAATAGTAAATCTACTAATTTAAATTCAACAATAAATTCAGTTGTAAATTATAATAATATTTACCTAATCTTAGGGGGTATAGCTAAAGAAAAAAATTTTGAAATTCTTCTAAAATATAAAAATAAAATTAGCTGTGTATATACTTACGGAAAATCACGAAATTTCATTGAAAAAAAATTAAAAAAAGAATTAGTTGTAAAAAAATTGGCAAATTTAAAATCAGTTATCAAAGAAACCTTCAAGGATATTAAAAAAAATTCAAATCAATCAACTATATTGTTTGCTCCTGCATGTGCCTCTTATGATCAATACAAAAATTTTGAAGAAAGAGGCATACATTTTAATAAATTAATTAAAAATTATATAAATTAACCATGGAATATTTAAAGAATTGGTGGAGTTCAATTGATAGAATTAACATTATATTAATATTTTCATTGGGTTTTACCGGATTAATACTTTCATTTTCCATAGATGAAAATTTATCCATAAATAGACACTCTATTTTTTTTCTTTTTTCAGTTTTCTTACTTATTGCGTTATCAGACTTAGATAGTAAAAATATAAGAAGAATTTCATTATTTTCATTTATTATTTTATTAATAATAATACTGCTAATACTTTTTTTAGATTACGAAGTTAAAGGCGCTAAGAGATGGTTTCAAATATTTAACTTTACGCTTCAACCTTCAGAGATAATTAAGCCTATTTTTGTCATATTGACAGCATGGTGTATAAGTAAATCTATAGAAGATAAAAAATTTTATTTACCTTTATTGTTTGTTTTTTTCTTCTTGCTTTTATCTTTAATACTTATGCAGCCTGATTTGGGAATGACAGTTTTACTGTCAGCAACTTTTTTTTGCCAGTTATTCGTTGCTGGTTTATCAATTTTTTTAGTTATAGTTGCATTTTTATTTATATTAGGAATTTTAATTTTTTCTTATTTTATTTTTGATCATGTTCAATCAAGAATTAATTCATTTCTTGGCGGATTAGGTGGGACTGATACATACCAAATAGATTTAAGTATTCAAGCTTTCAAAAATGGCGGACTACTTGGAAAGGGTCCAGGGCAAGGTATTTTAAAAGAAAAAATTCCTGATGCTAACACTGATTTTATTTTTGCTGTTGCTGGAGAAGAATTAGGATTCATTTTTTGTTTAATAATTATTTTTATAATTCTATCTATTATAATAAGAAGCTTATTAAAAGTTCTACAACTTGAAGATCCATATAAAATTGTTGCAATTAGTGGTTTAATTTGCTCATTTGGATTACAATGCTTAATTAATATCTTTAGCTCGCTGGGCCTTATACCAACAAAGGGTATGACACTGCCATTTGTAAGTTATGGAGGTTCTTCTATGATATCAATAGCAATTTTATTTGGTTTTTTATTATCTCTTACAAACAAAAAAAATGAAGAATTATGAAAGAAAATTTTTTACTAATTACAGGAGGAACAGGTGGACATGTTATACCAGCAAAAAATTTTGCCAATTATTTGACTGTTAAAAATATAAATTGCTCAATTATAACTGACAAAAGAGGTTATAAATATTTTGAAAATTATAATGGAAAAATTTATATAATTAGCTCGTCAAATTTAAATGGAAACCTAATATTTAAAATCTTTGGCGTATTTCAAATTTTATTAGGATTAATTCAATCATTCATTATTGTATTTTTATTAAAACCATCCCATTCTATTTCTTTTGGAAGTTATGCTTCGTTTTCTCCAATGTTAATATGTATGTTATTTAAACCAATTTATAAAGTTAAACTTTATATACATGAACAAAATTCAATAATAGGAAGAACGAATAAATTTTTTTTGAATTTTTCAAATAAATTATTTTTAAATTTTGATATTAAATCTAAAATCAGTTCAAAGTTTAAAGATAAAATATTTGTAGTTGGTTCTCCAGAAAATAATTTTCAAAAAAATAATAACATAAGCAATAAAAATTCTGATTGTAAATTTACAATTTTTATTTCTGGTGGCAGTCAAGGATCAGAATTTGTATCAAATTTTGCAACAAATCTAATTAAAATTATAGATGACGAAAAAATTATAAAAGCTAAATTTATATTTCAGTGTTCTAAACATTTGATAAAAAAATATGAAGCAGAATTACAAAATATTAAATCACCAATAATTTTGAAAGATTTTTTTATAAATGTAGATGAAATACTAGCTAATTCTAATTTAGCAATATGCAGAGCTGGAGCAGGAACAATTGTTGATTTAATAAACTTTAAACTTCCCTCGATATTAATTCCTTTACCTTCTTCAAAAGATAATCATCAATTTTTTAATGCTGAAATATTAGCTAAACATGACTTAGCCATAATTTTTGATCAAAATAATGATGATTTAGACAAAGCAAAAAGACATATTTATGAAACATATAGTAATGAAAGTAAATTAGAATCAATGAATAAAAAATTTGATATGATTAAAGTTAAAAACTGTAACACTTTAATTTATAAATTAATTGTAAATGCAAATTAACAATAAAATTCATTTTATAGGTATTTCAGGAATAGGAATGTCTGGTATTGCAGAATTGATGCTAGATAAAGGATATTCGATCCAGGGTAGTGATATATCAGTAAATGACAATACCAAAAGATTAAAGAAAAAAGGTATAAAATTTTTTTTAGGACATAATAAAAAAAATATAAAAAATGCTCATGCTATTGTTTATTCATCAGCTATTAAAAAAAATAATCCTGAAATAAAAGAAGCATATATTAAAAAAATCCCTATTCTTTCTCGAGCTGATATGCTTGCAGAATTAATGAAAAATAAAAAATCTATTGCCATAGCTGGATCTCACGGAAAAACTACTACTACTAGTTTGGTAGGAAATATTTTTAATGAAGCAGGTTTAGATCCTACTATTGTTAATGGTGGTATTATAAATTCTTTTTCTAACAATAATCGTTATGGAAAAGGGGAGTGGATGATTGTTGAAGCTGACGAAAGTGATGGAAGCTTTTTAAAACTCCCACATCAAATATCAATAATTACTAATTTAGATATTGAACACATGGATTTTTATAAATCAAAGAAAAATTTAATTAATGCTTTTGAAAAATTCATAAACCTTCTTCCGTTTTATGGAACTACAATAATGTGTTACGATGATAAGAATCTAAAACTATTAATTAACAAAATAAAAACTAGAAATATTTTAACTTATTCAATAAAAAACAAAAAAGCAGACGTATTAATCTTTGATATTATACAAAACAAATTAAAAACTTCCTTTAAATTAAAAATTAAAAATAAAATTATTCATTCTTCTAATTATAAATTTACAATAAATGCAATCGGCAGTCACAATATTTTAAATGCAACAGCAAGTATTGTTGCAGCCAAACTAAATGGAATTAAAAATAAAGATATTAATAATGCATTGATTAATTATGTAGGTGTAAAAAGAAGGTTCTCATTTATTGGAAAAAAAAATAAGTCCTTTGTGTATGATGATTATGCACATCATCCAACAGAAATTGCAGCTACATTAAGCGCTGCTAAAAGTTTAAAAAATAAAGTAATAGTTGTTTTTCAACCACACAGATATACTAGAACTAAAATACTTATTAAAGAGTTTATAAAAGTTTTATCTAAAGTCGATTTTTTATTTTTGTTAGAAACCTATTCAGCTGGAGAAACGATTATCAAAGGCGCAACTTCAAAAGATTTATTTTCTAAAATATTAAAAAAAAATAAAAATACAATATATTTAAAAAATATAAGTGATTTAAATAAATTAATAAAGCCTTATACAATCAATCAAAATACCATTGTTTTTATGGGTGCAGGCTCAATATCAAATATTGCAAAAAATTATTTAAATAGCTAATGTCTAAAAAATTTCTAGAACTAGCTGATAAACTCAAGAGTAAAATTTACTTGGATTATAATGCTGCAAAACATACTTGGTTCAGAACTGGAGGTAATGCAAAAATTTTTGCTATAGTTGAAGATAATTTAGAGTTAGAAATTATACTAAATGAAATAAATAATGAAAATTTTTACATAATTGGTTCAGGTTCAAATCTTTTAATAAGAGATAATGGTTATAGTGGAACTCTTATAAAATTAGGTAAAGGTTTTAATACTATTAATATTAATGATAAAAAACTTGAAGTTGGTGCTAGTATTTTAGATATTAATTTATCAAATTATGCATTGAGACAAAATATTGAGGGTTTTGAATTTTATAGCGGTATTCCAGGATCAATAGGTGGAGCAGTTAAAATGAATGCTGGTTGTTATGGTTCAGAAACTGTTGATGTTATAAATAGTATAGAAGTTTGTGATAATTTTGGTCAAAGAAAAATAATTACAAAAGATAAACTAAATCTAAAATATAGATCTTCAAAAATAAATAATACAGATATAGTTACAAAAGCTATATTTAATTTTAATTATGGAGATAAAAATTTAATAAAAGACAAGATTAATGAAATAAAGAATAAACGTTTAGAATCTCAGCCAATTAAAAATAAAACTTCTGGTAGTACTTTCAAAAATCCTGAAAATCTTCATGCAGCAAAACTAATTGAGGAAGCAGGATGTAAAGGTACTAATTATGGAGATGCATATGTGAGTGATAAACATGCAAATTTTTTAATAAATAGGGGAAGCGCTTCAGCAACAGATATAGAAAACCTTGGTAAAAGCATCGTTGAAAAAGTATATGCTAAATTCAATGTAAAATTGGAATGGGAGGTAAAAATAATAGGTGAGTAATAAAAAAATTTTAATTTTAGAAGGTGGCAATAATGAAGAGCATGATGTATCTTTAGTAACCTCTAGAGAAATTCAAAAAATTCTTCATCAAAATAAATTAAAATTTAAGACATTAAGAGTTAATCCTAAAAACTTTCATAAAAAAATAATTAATTATAAAAATTTTATTTGTATCAATGCTTTACATGGACCTTTTGGTGAAGATGGACAAACTCAAAAAATTTTAAAAAAAAATAAAATTCCCTTTTCTCATTCAAATATAAAATCATCTAATCTATGTTTTAATAAATCTGCATCTAAGAAAAAAATTATTAAAAATAAATTAATGTCTCCAAAATATTATCTTTTAAATTTAAATGATTTAAATGAAAAGAAATTAATTACTATCAAAAGTAAGTTAAAAAAATTTGTTATTAAGCCTAATAGAAGTGGTTCAAGTTTTGGTATAAGAATAATTAAAAATAAAAAAGAATTTGATATTTTAATTTCTAATTTAGAAGAATTTAAAAGTAAACTTATTAATCACAAAGAAATTTTAATAGAAGAATATATATCTGGAAGAGAGCTTACAGTATCAACTATTAAATTCGATAAAAATATTCACGCACTTGCTGTTACGGAGATAAAATCGAAAAACAATTATTTTGATTATAAAGCAAAATATTCAAAAGGTTACGCTAAACATATTTTGCCAGCTAAGTTAAACAAAACAAATTATGCTAAATGCCTAAAATTTGCTACTAAAGCCCATAAGCTCTTAGGTTGTAATTCGCTTGCAAGAACTGATTTTATATTTGATACAAAAAAAAATAAAATTTTCTTTTTAGAAACAAATACTCAACCTGGGCTTACTCCTATATCTCTATTACCCGAACAAGCTAATTATAAAGGTTTACCTTTTGCAGAAATCATTTTTATTTTGATCAAAAATTTGAATTATTAGTATGAACAATATTAATAGAAGAAGATATGTTTTAAGTATCAGATCATTTACTTATTTTTGTATTTTTTTATTTTTAATTATTTTTTCTTTTTTAATATATTTTAACAAAAATAATTTAATTGAGACTTCTAAAAATATAATTCAGAGTTTTTCGGAAAACTTCCAATATCAATTTACAAAATTTGATATTTTAGGTTTAGAGAAAATAGAATTAAAATTTATAGAGGATAAACTGCAAAATTTTTTAGGATCTTCAATTTTTTTATTACCATTGGATCAAATTAATAACTCAATAAAAGAAAATAATTGGGTCAAAGAAATACATTTAAATACAAATTACAAAGATACTCTATTTATTAGAATTGAAGAATATAAACCAATAGGAATTTATTTTTTTAACCAAAAATACTTTGTTTTTGATGAAAATGGAAAAATTATAGATCAAATTTATATTACAGATTTCACTCATCAGTCATTATTAATTTTTAAAGGCAATTCTTCAAATTTAAAAGCTAACTCACTAATAAATCTTTTAAAAAATAATGATTTTGAAAAAAAATATCGAATAAAGAGTTTGGAATTTATTAATAAAAGAAGATGGGATATAAATTTATATAGTGATGTTAAATTAATGCTTTCTGAAGAGGATCCAAATAAATCTATTCAGAATTTTATTATGATACAAAATAAACTTAGCAAAACAGATATTAATAATATAAAAACATATGATTTAAGAAATTTAAAAAAAACAATCTTAATTAATTTAAATGATTAAAGCTGGTCTAGATATTGGTAATTCGAAAATATCATGTGTCATTGCTGATTATAAGAATACCGATAATATTAATATCCTATCAATTGCTAGTGTTCCTAATAATAATATTAAAAAAAATATTATTTTAAATTTTGAAAATTTACATGATCAAATTAAAACTTTAGTTATAGATGCTGAAAAACAATCTCAAACTAAATTGAATTCTATTAACCTTAATCTATCTTTACTGAATTCTAATTCTCATTATTACAACTCGGCAATAGAATTAAAAAACGAGAAAATATCAGAATTACATCTTAAAAAAATTATTAATCAATCAGAATATTTTAATATTAATCGTGAACAATTCGAAATTTTTAATAATATAACTTCGTACGATATCGATAATAACCTGTATTTTAATGCTCCAATTGGAAATTACTCAGATAATATAAAAATTAACTTTTATAAAATAAATATACAAAAAAAATATACAGATAATATTTCTAGTGTCATCAAAAAATTGAAACTTAATATTGATAATTATATTCCTTCTCCTTTATCTTCCTCTTTATCATCGTTAACAAAAGATGAAAAAGAACTTGGAACTATTTGTATTGATTTAGGTCATTCAACATCTTCTATATCAGTTTTTGAAAATAACAAATTTGTATATGGAGACGAAATAGGTGTTGGTAGTAATAATGTTACATTAGATATTGCTAGAGGTTTATCTACTAATGTTTCCAGTGCTGAAAGATTAAAAACTTTATACGGTTCTCTAGTTTCATCGCCCAGCGATGACCATGAAATAATAGAAATTCCAATAATTTCAGGTGATAAAAATTCATTTAAACAAATAACAAGATCGAGCTTAAATGCTATTATAAGACCGCGTATTGAAGAAACTTTAGAGATGATATGGCAAAAAATTAAAGACAATAATTTAAATAATAAAAAATTAAATAATGTAGTTCTTACTGGCGGTGGTGCAATGATGGATAATATTGAAAAATATGTAGAAACAATTTTTGCAAGTGGCGTGAGAGTGTCAAGTCCCTTAGAACAATTAAATTTGGATAATAAATTTAAAAAACCCAATTTTTGCGACATTATTGGATCTATCTTGTATGAACAAGATTTATTTAGAGTTGATTTTTTAGCAAATCAATCAAAAAATTCAAAAAAACGAGGAATATTGGGCTTTTTTTCTTGGCTTGATCAGTATATTTAGTTAATACTATATGTAGTAAATTATATTGACGATTTCGAACATAAATCGTTAAAAACTATTTAAAACGGCGGAGAATACAATGACTATCAATATTTCAATACAAGATGTAGCGCAAAACTTACATCCCAAAATAACAGTTTTGGGAGTAGGTGGATCTGGCGGAAATGCAGTTAACAACATGATTAATGCTAATTTAGAAGGTGTAGATTTTTTAATAGCTAATACAGATGCACAAGCTTTACAAATTTCAAATTGTCCAAATAAAATCCAATTAGGATTAAACAGCACCAAAGGTTTGGGTGCGGGAATGAGACCTGATATTGGAAGACAGGCAGCAGAAGAAGCAATTCAAGATCTAAGTGAAAAGTTTGAAGGTAGTCATATGCTTTTTATAGCAGCTGGAATGGGTGGTGGTACTGGCACAGGAGCTGCACCAGTAATTGCTAAACTAGCAAGAGAAAAAGGAATACTAACTGTAGGCGTAGTCACTAAACCTTTTCATTTTGAAGGCTCTCAAAGGATGAAGTTAGCTGAGAAAGGTATTGAGGAACTTCAACAGTATGTTGATACATTACTAACAATACCTAATCAAAATTTATTTAGAATTGCTAATGAAAAAACTACTTTTTCAGATGCTTTTAAGATGGCAGACGATGTTTTATATGCTGGTGTTAGAGGTGTAACTGATCTTATGGTTCAACCTGGAATGATAAATTTAGATTTCTCAGATATCAAAACTGTAATGTCTGAAATGGGTAAAGCTATGATGGGTACTGGTGAAGCACAAGGCGATGGTAGAGCAATTGCAGCTGCAGAAGCAGCTATTGCAAACCCATTAATTGATGACGTGTCCTTAAAAGGTGCAAAAGGTCTAATAATTAATATTACTGGTGGTAAAGACATTACATTGTATGAAGTTGATGAAGCTGCAAATAGAATCAAACAAGAAGTTGATGAAGAAGCAAACATTATTTACGGAACTACTTGCGACGATAGACTTGAAGGTGTTGTAAGAGTTAGCATTGTTGCTACAGGCATTGATGCAAACAATAATATATCAGCTAAACCGTTAGATAGCTTTGCACCGATCAATATAAATAATGATATTTATAAACAGGATGTAGAAAAATCTGAGTTATTGTCTAAAAGTACTATTTTGCAGGAAAATCTCTCAAAAGATGGTGGTATACTCGATGAAGAGATTAATGAGATAGCAAATGAAAGAATGTTCAATAATCAAAATACTGATAATATTAATGAAGATGAGCAAACAAATATTAACCAATTAGAGACTTCAAGCTTAGAAGAAAATATTCATAATAAAGCAATTTTTCAAAACGAAGCTACAGAAACTTTAGATCAAATTGAAACTGACAATATCTCTGGGGAAGTATCAAGCTCATCTTTGGATATAGATAAACCAAGTGAAGCAAGTGTAAGAAGGTTAAGTTTATTTGATACTCTGTCTACTGAAAATAAATCTGAAGATATAGCTGCAGAAAATAATATTCTTACAAAGAATGAACCTGTCTTTGCCTCTTCTGAGGAAAATATCGAAGAAAATGACTCTAAGGATAACAATTCTGAATATGATAATTCAAGTATAATTGAAAAAGAGGAATTCAGTGCTGAAGAGAGTGAATCTTCTGAAATAGATGATGAGTTTAATCAGGAAACAGAGGAAGAACTTTTAGATATACCAACTTTTCTTAGAAGACAGGCTAATTAATAAATAAACTATTATCTGCAATATTTTGAAATATTAGGTTAGTTGTTAAGAACCTCAAAAATATGTAATAAAAAAGTGCTGAATTCAGCACTTTTTTTTAAAATGATAGACATATTGAATAATTCTAAAAATCAACAAACAATAGCCGAACCAATATCAATTAATGGAATAGGATTACATTCAGGAGTAAATGTAAGCATGAAATTATACCCTGCTGAAGCTGATTTTGGAATAAAGTTTATCCGAAAGGATCTTAATAAAAATAACATCATTGAAGCTATTTGGTCAAATGTAACTAATACAAAATTAAGTACAACTATAAGTAATCAAAATGGTGCAAGTGTCTCAACAATTGAGCATTTGATGAGTGCTTTGTCTGGACTGCATATAGATAATATCAAAATTGAAATAGATGGGCCAGAGGTCCCAATAATGGATGGAAGTTCAATAAAGTTTGTTGATCTTATTGATCAAACTTCTACTCAAAGTTTAAATAAAAGAAGAAAAATTTTAAAAGTTAAAAAGAATATTAAAGTAGAAAATAATGACTCATCTGTAGAATTAAAACCGAATAATCAATTTTCAATTGATTTTGAAATTGATTTTCCTAGTAAACTAGTCAGCAAACAAAGTTGTCAATTACAACTAGTGAACGGAAACTATAAAACTGATATTGCATCAGCACGCACTTTTGGATTTGAAAGAGATGTCGATATGCTGAGATCAAATGGTTTAGCTCTAGGTGGTTCTCTAGATAACGCAGTTGTTGTTGGGGAAAGTAAAATACTTAATTCAGATGGATTGCGCTTTAAGGATGAGTTTGTAAGACATAAAATTCTTGACTCTATTGGAGATTTGTATTTAGCTGGAGCCCCAATTCAGGGATATTTTTTAGGTAACAAATCAGGTCATCATTTAAATAACTTATTATTAAGGACTTTATTTGCCGATATAGATAACTACGAATATATTTAGTTAAATCATTTTCTTTGGATCAACAATCTTATCAAATTCTTTTTCAGAAATTAATTTTAATTTTAATGCCGCTTCTTTAAGAGTCAAATTTTCATCAAATGCTTTTTTAGCAATTTTTGCTGCATTATCATATCCAATACTTTTATTTAAGGCAGTTACAAGCATTAAAGAATTATTTAAATGATTATCAATCATTTTTTTATTTACCTTTATTCCTTTTAAACAATTTTTATTAAAACTCTTTATTCCATCGTTAATAAGATTAACAGATTGAATTATATTCAAGGCAATAACTGGTTTATACGCATTTAATTGAAAGTGACCATTTGAACCTGCAATATCTACAGTTGTACTATTTCCAATTACTTGAACGCAGACCATACTTAACGCCTCAATTTGAGTTGGATTTACCTTTCCTGGCATTATTGATGACCCAGGTTCATTTGCAGGTAATATCAATTCTCCTAAACCCGATCTAGGTCCAGATGCCAAAAATCTAATGTCATTTATTATTTTTAATAATGAAATTGATAAAGTTTTTAAAGAATTTGAAAAATTAATTAGCGGATCATGAGAAGCTAAAGACTCAAATTTATTTTGAGATGGTTTATAATTATCTCTAGTAAGTTTATTCAAATATTTACAAAATACTTTATCAAATTTTTTTGGGGCATTAATTCCAGAACCTACAGCAGTTCCACCCTGCGCAAGATATTTTAATTCTGATTTTGAAACTTCTATTCTTTTCAAACAAGCTTTTAATTGAGTACAAAATGCAGAAAACTCATCACCTAAAGTAATTGGCGTTGCATCTTGAGTATGAGTTCTTCCTATTTTAATTATATTTTGAAATATTTTTTTCTTTTTTTGAAATTCTTTTATTAAATCTTTTAGGTTTGGAATCAAATCTTTTATTGATAACTCATTTATTGCAACATGCATTATTGTTGGAAAGGTATCATTTGATGATTGAGATAAATTTACATGATCATTTGGGTGAATAGGTTTTTTACTTCCAATTCTTCCTTTTAATTTTTTGATTATATGATTACTAATTACTTCATTTGCATTCATATTTGTTTGAGTTCCAGATCCAGTTTGCCATACTGATAATGGAAACTCTTCAATAAGTTTTAAATTAATGATATCATCACAGGCTTTAGATATTAATGATCCCGATTTTTTATCTATAACACCAAGTTCTATATTAGCTTCAGCAGCTGCTTTCTTTTGTTGACCTAATGCTATAATTAATTCTGATGGTATTTTTTCACTGCCAATTTTGAAATTTTCTAAGGATCTTTGAGTTTGCGCACCCCAAAGTTTATTTTGATCAATTTTTTTTGGACCTAAACTATCAAATTCTATTCTTTTTTTATTAGCCATTATTTATTAACAAACCCTTTATAACATATTATATTAAACATATGAACAAACTTGTTTTACTGAGACACGGTCAAAGTCAATGGAATTTAGAAAATAGATTTACTGGCTGGAAAGATGTACCATTAACTGAAAAGGGTATTAACGAAGCTAATAATGCAGGACATTTATTAAAAAAACATAATATAAAAATTGATAAAGTTTTTAGTAGTGTTTTAGAAAGAGCAAATAAAACAGCTGAAATAGCTATGAAAGCATCAGAGATAGAAAATTTACATAAAAATGGAAAATTAATTTATGAAAAAAACCAAAATCTAAATGAGAGGGATTATGGAGATTTAGTTGGTTTAAATAAAGCTGAAACTGCTGATAAATTTGGAAAAGAACAAGTACATATATGGAGAAGATCTTATGATACACCGCCTCCAAACGGGGAAAGTCTTAAGGATGTAGTAAATCGAGTATCCCCTTACTTTATTGAAACAATTCAACCACATATTTTAAATAAAAAAAATGTTTTAATTGCTGCACATGGTAATTCCTTAAGAGCAATAATGATTAAAGTCGGTATGTACAAACCAGAGGAAATATCTTCAATAGAGCTGCCAACTGGTAGACCATTATGTTTAGACTACCAAAATGGTGAATTAATAAAACATTATTTCTTAGATTAATTTTTTTTATAATTTGAAAAATTAATTACATTATCCTTTTTTGATTTATGAGTTTCTAATTTTTTATTTACTTTATTCTTAATTTTATTTTTTTGTAAAATTAAACCAAAATCAGCTGAAGGATCTGCAAACGAAATAATGGCATTATAATTAATTTTTAAGTTTGTTTTAATATCACCAAATGAGAGTGTAATAGAAAAAAAATTTTTATGTATTTCTAGATCATAATATTCATATTGAATAATAATTGTCATTTCTTTGGGATATTTTTGTTTTAACCAATTAGGTAATTTAACGTTTTTAAAATTCGTTAAAAATGTAATGTAGAGGTGGTTATTATTTGATAATCCATTATCTTTTATATTTTTAAGAATATCTTTAAATACATTTAGCATATTTTTATCTAGTATTTTTTGATATTCAATCATTTCTGTTTTATTTCTTTATTAAATATTTAAAGTATTTCAATAAAATTTATGAGTTTAGATAAAAATAATTCGCAATATAGTAAAATAGCAAAATTTTTTCATTGGGGGTTTGTTCTTTTATTTGTTTATAGTGTAACAAAGCAAGTAGATGATATTAATCAACTTGAAGACAAAGCTTTTTTTAGATTTGAAATTATTTTTGCAGTAATTTTTCTGATTCTTCTATTAATCCGTCTAATTTATATGAAAACAACACAAAAGACATCCTTGCCTGAAGAAACCCCTAGAGTTCAAAAAATAGCTGCTAAAATTGTTCACAACGGAATGTATGCTTTGTTAACAGGCACAGTGCTATCAGGATTATTAATTGGTTTTTTATTTTGGATTGAACTTAGAGATGGAATATTAATTAATATTGTTATTTTTTTTCACGAACTAAACATTACTTTGCTTTATTGGTTAATAGGTATTCATATTTTGGCAGCAACCTATCATCGCTTAAAAAGAGATGGAGTTTGGAGTTCAATGGTACCTTTTTTGAAAGAAAAAAAACTTAAATAAATTTTTAATTTTATAAAATCATTTTTTTAACTTTTCCCATTCAGCCATACCACCAGTAATGTTCTTAACATTTTTAATACCCATATCTTTCATTGTTTTAGTTGATAACGTTCCTTGCCCGCCAACACCACAAAATACAACATATTCTTTATCTGGGTTTTCTTTAAAAAAATTATTTTCCAAAGGACTACCTTCTGCTAAATAAAATTCAAGAAAAGCTCTATCTAAATGTATCGCATTTCCTATTGTTCCTTTAGAAAAACTTTCTTTATCCCTAACATCAATAAATTGTACATTTGGATCATTTACTTTTTCTTTTGCTTCTTTTGCAGAAATATTTTCAATTTCATTTTTAACACTCATCAAATCTTCAAATTTTTTCATTTTTCCTCACCTTATTTATATGGGGCGTTCTGTAGAACGACCACTAAATCATTATTAACAGAAAATAAGGACTTTTGGAAACTTCTTCGTAGAAACTTCGTAGTAAGTTTTCATTATTTTTCAGATTTCTTGTTTGGGTTCTTCGTAGTTTTTTTATTCTTTAATTAAGGATAATAATTTTTTTGCTAGTCTAGAAACTGCCTTTCTCCTATCTTTTGAAAGTTTTTTAATAATTTTTATATTTTCTTTTATTGTTTTATTATCAATTTTATTGAAAGTTATTAGAGCATTCATTGATTGACATAAAACAATCCAATCACTGGAGTTATTAAGATAATCAGATACAATTTTTTTTGCTTTTTTTTGTTCTTTATTTTCTAATTGATTAACTAATTCTGAAAATAATTGAGCGCAGGTCCATTGTGTGGAAGGTTGTTTTATTTTTGAAATTTTGTTTAAGAAAATATTTTTAAAATCTAAAAACCATTCTGGTTTTTGTCTAAATATTCTTTTAAAAGCATTTGATGTTCTTAATCTTACTATTTGGTCTGTGCTTGAATAACACTTAATTAACGAATTAATCCTATTTTTTTTAACAATAACATGTTCAGCAACTTTTATTGTATTACCTAGTGAATTTGGATTACCACCAGTTAGTTCAGACTCATAATTCATTATAAATTAATTTGTTAAAATAAATCTAAAAATTAACATTACCTAATAATAAATTATATATTTTCCTTCGTAGTAACTTCGTAGTAAACTTCGTAGAGAGTTTTCTATAAAAAATTATTGATATTACTGGATAATATTTAAAAAGTGGGGCGTTCTGTTGCTCGGTGCCCCAAACCGCGCTTACCTAGAATCTAGGCAGCAAGTGCTAATCTATTATCGTTAGCGTTTATAAAATAGCCCGATAACGGTGGTACAATACCGGATAAAGTCTTTGTCTTTGAATTACCGTCAAACCTATTTCGTCCCCATATTTGGTGGAGACGCCGGGTACCGCCCCCGGGTCCGAATAACTTATTGCACAAAGCATTTATTATCTTAGTTGCAAAGCAACATTATTATTATACCTTAAACTAATTATACTTGAAAGTTTTGTCTTGAAACCTAGCAATTAAAAAAAAATATTGTTACTAGTAAAGAGATAAAACAAACAAAATATGATTAAAGCAATAATGGCAATTGATGAAAAGGGAGGCATAAGTAAAGGCCAAAGCATGCCTTGGCCTAAAAATTCAATTGACCTAATGTGGTTTAAAAAAAATACCATAAATAATGTAGTAGTGATGGGTAGGAAGACCTGGGAAGATCCTTTTATGCCTACACCTCTAAAATCAAGAATAAATGTTCTAATTACAAATAAAAATAAAGAATTAATTGAAGGAGCAGATTATTATTTAAGTGGAAACGTGAATAATGAAATTCAAAATATTCAATCTGAATATATTAATAAGGATATTTTCATAATTGGTGGCTCAGAAATAATAAATTTAACATTTAATTTAATAGAACAATTTTACCTAACCAGAATCTACGGTAATTATAATTGTGAAAAATTTATAGATGTTTCTTTAATAGAAAATAATTTGAATATGATTAAAAAAATAGATGGCGATTCAACATGTCATTTTGAAATTTGGGAAAAATGAAACAATACTTAGATGCATTAAGATATTGTTATGATAATGGAACTGATGTTCAAAGCAGAGCAGGTAGCGTTAGAAAATCATTTGGATTTCAAATGCATTATGATTTATCAAAAGGCTTCCCTGCTATAACAACTAAAAAACTAGCATGGAAATCTGTAATTTCAGAGTTACTATGGTTTATTGAAGGTTCTGATGATGAGAGAAGGTTAGCTGAAATTTTATACAATGATTCAAGAACAAACTTAAAAGATAAAAAAACTATTTGGACACAAAATGCTGAAGCAGATTATTGGAGGCCAAAAGCTCGATTTGATGGTGATGTGGGTAAAATTTATGGTGTTCAATGGAGAAATTTTAATGGAGAAGATCAAATTGTAAATTTAATAAAAGGACTAAAAGAAGACCCAAATGGAAGACGACATATAATTTCAGCTTGGAATCCTCCTGAGATAAAAAATATGTCGTTACCCGCATGTCATGCATTCTCGCAATTTTTTATTTCAAATAATAAATTAAGCTGCCAATTATATCAAAGATCATGCGATATGTTTTTGGGAGTTCCATTTAACATAGCTAGTTATAGTCTTTTGACTCACATGTTAGCTAGAGAGTGTAAATTAGAAGTAGGAACATTTATTCATTCTTTAGGAGATTTTCATATTTATACAGAACATTTTGAGCAGGTTAAAATACAATTACAAAGAGAACCCAAAAAATTACCAGAGCTTCAGTTTGAAACAAAAAATTTTTTTAAATACAACGTTAATGATTTTAAATTAGTTAACTATGAGCATCATGAAAAAATTGATGCTTTGATGAATGTTTAATTTAGAGATTTTTTTAAGTTCTTAGCAATTGATATAAATTTTTTTGAAATTTCACCATCTGGATTATCTATCAAAGCAGGTATTCCATTGTCTGATTGAATTCGTAAATTTGTATCAATAGGAATCTCTCCTAAAAAAGGTATTTTAAATTCTGCAGCTTCTTTTTTTACACCATCTTTTGAAAATATATAATGTTTTTGATTGCAATTATCACACATGAAGTAACTCATATTTTCAACAATACCAAGTATATCAACATTAACTTTTTTAAACATATTTATTCCTTTTCTAGCATCAGTAAGAGCTACATCTTGAGGAGTAGAAATTACAATTGATCCAGAAAGTTTTGAACTTTGAGCCAAAGAAAGCTGGGCATCTCCCGTGCCTGGCGGCAGATCTATTATAAGGTAATCTAATTCACCCCATTCAACTCCATTAAACATTTGCTCTAATGCTTTCATGACCATTGGTCCTCTCCAAATTGTTGGAGCTTCAGTGTCTAGAATAAATCCAATAGACATTAATTTTATTCCATAATTTTCTAAAGGTATAAGTTTTTTGTTTTCATTCATTACAGGTTTTTTTGAAATACCCATCATTCTAGGAATGCTAGGACCATAAATATCTGCATCAAGTAAGCCAATTTTAAGATCTAAGGAGCTTAATGCTGTGGCAAGATTTACCGAAAATGTTGATTTGCCAACTCCCCCCTTACCACTAGCAATTGCTACTATATTTTTTGCATCAATTTTAAATCTTCTATTATCATTATTATTTGTTTTAGTACTCTCTACATCTGAGTTTATAATTACATTCACAGAAAATATTCCAGAAATTTGTTCAACATTATTTTTAAGTAATCTTGCTATATTTAGATAAAGATCTTCTTTTTGACCTTTTACAAGTAAGGAAATGTTTACATTACCATCTTTTACAACTGCCGAAATATTTTGATTTTTAGGATCAAAACTAAGATTTGTTTCAGGATCACTAAATTTCTTAGAAAATGTGTAAATTAAAGATAAAATTTCATCAGACATACTTGATTTTTCCAGATTTACTCAAATATTAGTTATTAAATAATATAATTAGTGTTAGTAGATAGAGCCAATATTATCAATAATATATGAACTGGAATAAAAATAACAACGACAATAATCCGTGGGGTTCAGGTGGAAATAACAATCCTTGGGGTTCAGGAGGGTCTGGAGATGGTCCAAATAGAAGAGATTTCGAAGATTCGATTAGAAAAGCAAAAGATAGGTTTGGCAATTTTAAATTTGGGGGCAGACGTAACCTTTCAATATTTATAATAGTAGCTGTTTTACTATGGTTAGCTACTGGTTTTTATAGAGTTGAGCCTGATGAGCAAGGTGTAGAACTTTTATTTGGAAGATGGAATGGTCAAACAACTGAGCCTGGATTACATTACTTTTTTCCAACTCCAATCGGTCAAACCGTTACGCCTAAAGTTGAAGTAATTAGAAAAATCAACGTTGGATTTAGAAGCGCAAGTGATCTTGGTTTTGGCTCAAATTCAAATGCAGAGCGAAAAGTAATTGAAGAAAGTTTAATGCTTACCGGTGATCAAAACATAGCAGATGTTGCATTCACAGTACTATTCAAAATAAAAGACGCTGGAAATTTTCTATTCAAGCTCAGAAATCCTGAACTTACCGTCAAAGATATGTCTGAAAGTGTTGTACGTGAGGTTGTTGGTCAAAGAGATCTTCAATTCTTACTTACCGAAGGTCGTCAAGAAGTTGAACAAGTTGTAAGAAATGAATTACAACTAGTTTTAGATTCCTACGAAAGTGGTGTTTTGATTCAATCAGTACAGCTCCAAAGTGTTGATCCGCCAGATCAAGTTATTGATGCTTTTGATGAAGTTCAAAGAGCAAGACAAGATAAAGAAAGACTAGTTAACGAAGCAAACACTTATTTAAATAGAATTGTTCCTAATGCTCGTGGTGAAGCAGCCAAACTTGTTGAAGCTGCTACAGCATACAAAGAGCAGGTAGTTAAACAAGCAGAAGGTGTGGCACAAAACTTTATAGATGTTTACAACAGTTACAAAGATGCCAAAGAAGTAACTAAAAGAAGAATTTATTTAGAAACTTTAAGAGAAGTTTTAGAAGGTAAAAACAAAATAATTTTAGATGATACTGGAAATGGACAGGGTGTGGTTCCTTACCTTCCATTGAATGAACTTAAAAAGTCAGGAAATAATTAAGATGAGATTTAGTGCAAGAAATTTACTTATAGTTTTAGTTTTATTTATTATTTTCCTTACTTTCACAGGTGCTTTTTTTATTGTAAATGAAACTAAGCAAGCTTTGGTGCTTCAATTTGGTGACCCAAGAAAAGTTGTTACAAAACCTGGTCTTCAATTTAAAATTCCATTTATACAAGATGCTGTTTTTTTAGATTCTAGATTACTTAATCTCGATCCCCAACCTGAAGAAATGATACTTTCAGATCAAAAAAGAATTATTGTTGACTCATTTGCTAGATACAACATTGTTGATCCTCTAAAGTTTTATCAAACAGTTAGAAATGAAACTACTTTTTCGGATAGATTTGGAAGAATTATAAATGCGGCGGTTAGAGGTGTAATTGCACAATACTCTTTAACATCACTACTGAGTGATGAACGTATTAATATTATGAATGAAATTGAAAAACAAATTAAGGTTAATGAGAATTCTTTTGGAGTTAAAATTGTAGATATTAGAATTGGAAGAACAGATTTAACCGAACAAGTATCAAATAACGTTTATCAAAGAATGCGTTCTGAACGTGAAAAAGAAGCGAATTTATTAAGAGCAGAAGGTGAAGAACTTTCTAAAGAAATTGTTGCATCAGCAGATAGACAACAAACAGTAATTCTAGCCGAAGCCGAAAGAACTTCATCAATACTAAGAGGTGAAGGCGATGCTGCTAAAAATAGAATATTAGGTGATGCTTATAGTCGTGATGAGGAATTTTTTGATTTTTTAAGAACAATGCAAGCTTGTAAAGATACTTTTGGAGATACAGAGATGTCGATGGTAATTGCTCCTGGGGAAGTTTGTGAAAAATTTTTTGGTGAAATAGATATCCAAAATTAATGTTTGAAATATTACTAATATGCATAGGTCTAGTGCTGATCATTGAAGGCATACTCTATTTTTTCTTAGCGAACAATTTAAAGAAATATCTAGTTATGTTATCTCTTATTAATCCACAAACTGTAAAAAATATCAGTTTATTTTTTGCTCTTCTAGGACTGTGCCTTATTTATTTCATGTTCAAATACTATGACAATTAATTGATATGAGAATTAAATTTATATTCTTAATTTCTATTTTATTTTCAAAACCATTACTTGCTGTACCTGAGAGTTTTGCTGATTTAGTAGAACAATTATCTCCTGCAGTAGTAAGTATTGCATCAACTACTATTGTTGAAAATAATAATCAAAATCAAATACCACAATTTCCAGAGGGATCTCCTTTTGATGATTTTTTTAAAGAATATTTTGATCGTGATCAAAGACGATCACAACGACCAATGACAGGACTTGGATCAGGTTTTATAATAAGTGCAGATGGTATAGTTGTTACAAATAATCATGTAATTGAAGGAGCTGATGAAATAACTGTTATTCTAAATGATGAAACAGAGTTTACAGCTGAATTACTTGGAAGAGATCCAAAAGCAGATATAGCTGTATTGAAAATTGATCCAAAAAACAAAAAACTTACATATGTTGATTGGGGAGACTCAGATAAGATGAGAGTTGGAGATTGGTCAATTGCAATTGGAAACCCTCTTGGCTTGGGTGGAACTGTCACAGCAGGAATTATATCTGCAATTTCAAGAGATTTAGGTAGTGGACCATATGTCAAATTTTTACAAACAGATGCATCTATTAATCGTGGTAATTCTGGTGGACCATTATTTAATTTAGATGGGGAGGTAATAGGAATTAATACAGCAATTGTTTCGCAAACAGGTGGAAGTATTGGTTTAGGATTTGCAATACCTGCCAACAGTGCCAAAAAAATAGTACAACAATTAAAAGATTTTGGCAAAACTAAGAGAGGTTGGTTAGGTGTACAAATTCAACCTGTTACAAAGGATTTTGCGGAAAGTCTTGGATTGCCTGATCAAAAAGGTGCATTCATATCTAATGTCAATCCTAATGGTCCCTCAAAAATTGCTGGATTAGAACCAGGTGATGTAATTTTAAAATTTAATAATATAGAAATTAAAAAGATGCCTGATCTACCAAGAGTTGTTGCAGAGTCAGATGTAGGTTCTACTGCAATATTAGAAGTTTGGAGAAAAAACAAAAAAATTCGTATTGAGGTAATACTAGGAGAATTACCTGGAGAGGTAGTTACGGAAAGAAAAACAACTACAAATATTGAAAAAAATTTAAAAATTGAATCTTTAGGAATTACTATTGACGATCATGAAAGTGGGGTTAAAGTAATTTCAATTGACGACATTGATAGTAGTTTGCAAAATGGAGATATAATTACAGAAGTTAATAGAGAGGCTATTAATAATATGAATTCATTTGAAGAATTAGTAAATTCTTTAGAAAAAACAGGCAGATCCTCATTATTACTAAAGATAATTAGAGATGATGAGCAAAATTGGGTAACAATTAAATTTAAGAATAATTGAAAACTCAAATCTATTTTGTATTAGGCCCCACTGCTTCAGGAAAATCAAAATTTGCTTTAAGTTTAGCTAACAAACTAAATGGTGAGATTATAAATGCTGATAGTATGCAAATTTATAATGAATTAAGTATCTTAACTGCTAGACCAACAATAAATGATCAAAAAAAAATAAATCATCATCTTTATGGTTTTGTAAAAGGTGATGTTAGATTTAATGTTCAAAAATGGTGTGAGGAATCATCAAAAAAAATTAATTATTTGATTAATAAAAATATAACCCCCATTTTAGTTGGGGGTACAGGTCTTTACATTGAATCTTTAATTAATGGAATAGTCTCAATTCCATCTATCCCTGAAAAAGTAAAAATGGAATCAGATAAAATGATTTTAAAAATTGGTAAGGAAAATTTTTTTAATTTAGTTAGAGATCTTGATAGCGATGCAATGATTAATATTGCACCTAATGATATTCAAAGAATAAGAAGAATATGGGAAGTAAATTTTTTTACTAAGAAAAAATTTAGTGATTGGAAAAAAAGTAAGAATAAAAATTTCATCAATTTAAAAAATTACAAAATATTATTATTTCTTCCAGATAGAAAAGAAAATTATAGAAGAGTAGATCATAGAACACACTTAATGATAGAAGACGGTGCGATAGAGGAGGTCAAAAATTTGCTTAAATTAAATTATGATAATAGTTTACCAATAATGAAAGCTCACGGAGTTCCTGAAATCCAATCTTATCTTAAGAATGAAGTATCAATTGAGGGATGTATTTCTAAAATACAGCAAGTAACAAGAAACTATGTAAAAAGACAACATACTTGGTGGAAGTCTTCAAATCTTAATATTTTTAAAAAATTTAATCAATTTCCCGACGAAATTGACTTAAAATCCATTAATTTAGAGTAAAATTGAACTAATTTATTGATTTTATTTTATCCACAGCCTATGAGCTAAAATCAATGAAGAATGAAATTACAGGCGCTGAAATTGTCTTAAAAAGCTTAGCTGAACAAGGTGTAGAAGTTGTATTTGGATACCCTGGCGGTGCAGTATTGCCCATTTACGATACTTTATTTAAACAGAATTCAATTAAGCACGTTTTAGTAAGACAAGAAGGTGGCGCCATACATGCAGCTGAAGGTTATGCTAGGTCTACTGGTAAAACTGGAGTAGTTCTTGTAACGTCAGGACCTGGAGCAACAAATGTTGTAACTGGTTTAACTGATGCTATGATGGATAGTGTGCCTATCGTATGTATAACTGGACAGGTACCACAACACTTAATTGGTAGTGATGCATTTCAAGAATGTGACACCACAGGTATAACAAGACCTTGTACCAAACATAATTATTTAGTTAAGGATGTAAATAAATTATCACCTGTATTTCATGAAGCGTTTACTATCGCTCAAAATGGAAGACCAGGTCCAGTTTTAATTGATATACCTAAAGATGTTCAATTTGCTTCAGGAACTTATGAAGAAAAAAATAAAATTATTATTCCTTCTCACAGATTATTTGAACCAAGTCCTGATTTTGAAAAAAATAAAATTGAAGAAGCAGTAGAATTAATTGCAAAAGCTAAAAAACCAATTTTCTATATTGGTGGTGGATGTATTAATTCTGGTCCAAAAGCTTCAAAATTAGTTAGAGAATTTATAAATATGGTTGGATCACCAGTAACAATGACATTAATGGGTCTGGGGGTAGTAGGTTCATCAGATAAAAACTCTCTTGGCATGCTTGGAATGCATGGAATGTACGAAGCTAATATGGCTATGCATGAATGTGATGTCATGATTAATATCGGTGCAAGATTTGATGATAGAGTTACAGGAAGACTTGATGCTTTCTCACCTAACTCAAAGAAAATTCATATTGATATTGATGAAAGTAATATCAACAAAACAATAAATGTTGATGTTCCAATAATAGGTGATGTTAAACAAGTTGTCGAACAAATGATTTCGATTTGGAAAGACAAAAAATATAAAATAGATACTGATTCATTAAAATTCTGGTGGGATAAAATAAATAAATGGAAAGAAGTAGATTGTTTAAACTACAATAATGAAGGCAAGCAGATTAAACCCCAATATGCGGTTCAAAGACTGTATGAGTTAACAAAAAACACAAAAACATTTATTACAACTGAAGTAGGTCAACATCAAATGTGGGCTGCTCAATTCTATAAATTTGAAGAACCAAACAGATGGCTAACGTCAGGTGGTTTAGGAACTATGGGATATGGTTTTCCTGCTGCTATTGGAGCTCAAGTTGGGCATCCTGATGCTTTAGTTGTCGATATAGCAGGTGATGCGTCAATACTCATGAACATCCAAGAAATGAGCACAGCTGTTCAATATAGATTGCCTGTAAAAATATTTATTTTAAACAATGAATACATGGGAATGGTAAGACAATGGCAGGAACTTTTACATGGTGGAAGATATTCCGAAAGTTATACTGATAGTTTACCTGATTTTGTAAAATTGGCTGAGAGTTACAAAGCTGTTGGTTTAAGAGCAAAAACAATTGATGATCTTGATGATGTTATAAATCAAATGATAGAAACAAAAAATACAGTTATTGCAGATATTTGGGTAACTAAAGAAGAGAATTGCTTTCCAATGATTCAAAGTGGATCTGCTCATAATGAAATGATGTTAAGTAAAGATCAAAAACAAGATAAAAAATCTGCCGAAAAAGGAAAAATCTTAGTTTAATGAATAAATCCGTTTACGCTTCTCCTGATCAAGTATCAGAGACCAAAAGACATATATTAACTGTATTAGTTGATAATGAACCAGGTGTTTTAGCTAGAGTTATAGGTATGTTTTCTGGGAGAGGATATAATATTGATAGTTTGAATGTAGCTGAGGTAAGTAATGATGAAAATATTTCAAGAATTACTATTGTAACACACGGCACTTCAGAGGTTGTTAGCCAAATTGAAAAACAGTTACTTAGAATTGTTCCTGTTCACAGTGTTACAAATTTAGATCAAGAAGGTAGTTCTGTAGAAGCTGAAGTTGCTCTAGTTTATATTTATATTTCTGAAACAAATAAAAAGAAAGTTTATCAGCTTTGTGATTTATACAGAGCTAGAAAAATAGAAAATGAAAATAATACCACAATTTTTGAAATTGCTGGTTCTTCAGAAAGAGTAAATAGATTTATTAAAGAAATTAATGAAATAACAAAAGTAGAAATTGTTCGAAGTGGTCCCGTTGCAATATCATCAATTAAAAAAAATGAGGAGGAATAATAATGAGAGTATATTACGATAGAGATGCAGATTTAAATTTAATAAAGGATAAAAAAATATCAATTGTAGGATATGGAAGTCAAGGACATGCCCATGCAATGAATTTGAGAGATTCTGGAATAGAAAATGTTTCAATTGCATTAAGAGAAGGTTCAAATTCAAGAAGTAAAGCTGAGCAAGCTAATTTCAAAGTAATGACCCCTGCAGAAGCTGCAAGTTGGGCTGATGTGATTATGATGCTTACACCTGATGAACTTCAATCTGAAATTTATAAAAATGATATAGCTGAAAATATTAAAGAAGGGACAACAATTGCATTTGCTCACGGGTTAAATATTCATTTTGATTTAATCAAACCTAAAGAAGGTATAGATGTAATAATGGTTGCACCTAAAGGTCCTGGTCATACAGTAAGAGCTGAATATGTTAGAGGTGCTGGAGTGCCTTGTTTAGTTGCTGTAGACAAAAATCCATCAGGTAATGCTCTTGAAATAGGAATTGCATATGCATCAGCAATAGGTGGAGGACGTGCTGGAATAATTGAAACAACTTTTAAAGAAGAATGTGAAACCGATCTTTTTGGAGAGCAATCTGTTTTATGTGGAGGTTTAACACATTTAATTTTGGCAGGTTATGAAACTCTTGTTGAAGCAGGATATGCACCTGAAATGGCATATTTTGAATGTCTTCATGAAGTCAAACTTATCGTTGATCTTTTATATGAAGGTGGAATGGCAAATATGAGATATTCAATCTCAAACACAGCTGAGTATGGAGATTATTCAAGAGGTCCAAGACTTATTACAGATGAAACAAAAAAAGAAATGAAAAAAATTCTTTCAGAAATTCAATCTGGTCAATTTGCTAAAGAATGGATGCAAGAGCATCAGAGTGGTCAAACTAAATTTAAAGTAATGAGAAAAGAACAGGCTGAACATCCAATTGAAGCAGTCGGAGAAAAGTTAAGAACTTTGATGCCTTGGATTGCTGAAGGAAAAATGGTTGATAAATCAAAAAACTAGATGAAAGTTTAATAAAATTTTGATTAGTGTATAATTGAAGAAATGACTGAAAAAATTTATATTTTTGATACAACTCTTCGTGATGGAGAACAATCTCCAGGTGCATCAATGAATTTAGATGAAAAACTTCAAATTGCTGAAGTTCTTGATTCAATGAAAGTTGATATTATTGAAGCAGGTTTTCCGATAGCTTCTAATGGAGATTTTGAAGCAGTTTCTGAAGTTAGCAAGCGGGTTAAAAACTCAACCATTGCTGGTTTAGCAAGAGCAAGCTTTAAAGATATCGATCGTGCTTGGGAAGCAGTACAACATGCTAAGTCTCCAAGAATTCATACTTTTATTGCAACCAGTCCTCTACATATGAAATATAAATTAAAGAAAACTGAAGAAGAAGTTTTAGAAGCTATTCAAAAAACTGTGTCTCACGCAAGAAATCTTTGTAATAATATTGAATGGAGTTGTGAAGATGGTGGAAGATCAGAGTTAGAATTTTTATATAAATGTATCGAGCTTGCCATTAACTCAGGTGCTTCAACTATTAATATCCCTGATACTGTTGGTTATACATTACCAGAAGAGTTTGGTAAAATTTTTAAAAATGTTAAAAATAATGTTCCAAATATTGATAAAGCAATTCTTTCAACACATACGCATAATGATTTAGGTTTAGCAACAGCAAATAATGTCGCCGCTATTAAAGAAGGCGCAAGACAAGTTGAGTGCACAATTAATGGTATGGGTGAAAGAGCAGGAAATTCTTCATTAGAGGAAATTGTCATGACTTTAAAAGTAAAAAAAGATCTAATGCCTTTCCACACTGATATTAAAACAGAGTCTATTATGAAAGCTTCTAGATTAGTATCATCAATAACAGGTTTTCCAGTTCAGCCAAATAAAGCGATAGTTGGCGCAAATGCTTTTGCTCATGAGGCAGGAATACATCAAGATGGTATGCTCAAACATGCTGGAACGTATGAAATTATGACCCCTGAATCAATAGGGCTTAACAAATCTTCACTAGTTCTTGGTAAACATTCTGGAAAACATGCGTTTTCAGAAAAGTTGAAAGAACTTGGTTATGAGGTAGGTGATAATGCTTTGATGGAATTATTTGGAAGATTTAAAGATTTAGCCGATAAGAAAAAAGAAATATTTGAAGAGGATTTAATTGCGTTAGCTGAAGATAGAACATCGTCATACGATGAACACATTAAATTTGTATCTCTAGAAGTAAATGCTGGATCTGTTGAAAAAGCTGAGGCTAAATTAAAGATTGAAATTAACGATAAAGTGGAAAATACTAAAATTAATGGTAACGGTCCTGTTGATGCTACATTTAACGCAATTAAAAAACTTACTAATACTGAATTTAAACTTAAACTTTACCAAGTAAATGCAATTACGGCAGGCACTGATGCACAAGGAGAGGTCACTGTCAGACTTGAAGATGAAAATCTATCATCACAAGCAAAAGGAAGTGATCCTGATATAATTGTTGCGTCTGCAAAAGCATACATTAATGCATTAAACAGATTGATCTTTAAAAAAACTAAATCTATTAAAGAGAATTCAGCAAGTTTAAAAATAGAAGGGGTTTAATTAATGGTTTTTGATCGCTTTTTTAGTTTATTTTCTAAAGATATGGCTATTGATTTGGGTACAGCAAATACTCTTGTATATGTCAAAGGTGAGGGTGTAATTCTTAATGAACCCTCAGTTGTTGCAACAATTGAAAATGATGGGAGAACTCAGGTTTTAGCTGTTGGAAATGAAGCTAAGCAAATGCTAGGAAGAACACCAGGGAAAATTAAAGCCATCCGCCCAATGAAAGATGGGGTAATTGCTGATTTTGATGTTGCTGAACAGATGATAAAAAGTTTCATTAAAAAAGTTCATAAAGGTAGATCTCTATCAAATCCTCAAATTGTTATATGTGTACCTTCTGGTGCTACAAATGTTGAAAGAAGAGCAATTAGAGAGTCTGCAGACGCTGCAGGAGCTAGAAGAGTTTATTTAATAGAAGAGCCAGTTGCTGCTGCAATAGGAGCGGGCTTACCAGTGGCAGAGCCAACAGGCTCTATGGTTGTAGATATTGGTGGAGGTACATCCGAGGTAGCTGTTTTATCTCTAGGAGGAGTAGTTAATTCTACGTCTGTTAAAGCTGCCGGAGATAGATTTGATGAAGCGATAATGGAATATATGAGAACAACTCATAAACTAGCAATTGGAGAAACTACAGCTGAAAGAATGAAAAAAGATATTGGCTCAGCAAGTCCACCAGACGATGGAGATGGTAGAACTATGAGTGTAAAAGGTAGAGATTTAATAACTGGCCTTCCTAAAGAAATTTCTATTTCACAAAGACAAATTGCTGAAGCTCTTGCTGAACCGGTTGCTCAAATAATTGATACCATCAAAAGAGCTTTAGAACAGACGCCAGCAGAATTATCTGCAGATATTGTTGAGAGAGGTATAATGCTAACTGGAGGTGGTTCTCTTTTACATAATCTTGACAAAGTATTAAGAAGATCAACAAGTCTACCAGTTTCAATTGCTGAAGATCCACTTCTATGTGTTGTAATGGGCACAGGTATGGCACTTGAAGAAAAATCACGTTTAAGTGATGTATTTGCCTCTGATTAAAAATAAAAATGGCACCTAAATTCCAAATAAAGGTTTTTCAATTATCAAGATTTTTAAAAAATTTTACAATTATTTCTGTTATTTCCCTTTCATTTCTTTTAGTCTTTTTTTCAAAAACTGATTATTATGTAATTTATGGTATAAAAAATATTTCAAGCTCTGTAGTTGTTCCAATTACAAGATTTATTTCAGCTCCTATAAACGCATTCTCAAATTTTGTTGATGAATATAATCAATTTAAAAGTTTAAAATTTGAAAATAAAATTCTTCAAGAAGAATTAATACGTTTAAAAAAATGGCAAACATTAGCAATACAAAATTCAAGAGAGAATAAAGTTTTAAAAAAATTATTAAATGCAACTGATAATAATCTAATTTTAATCAAAACTGCATCTCTTATTAACAGAAATGATACTATTTATAGTAAGCTTATAAATTTGAATGCTGGTTATGAAGATAAAATTAAAAAAAATATGTCAGCCATCAATGAGCGAGGATTAGTTGGGAAGGTAATTGACACAACTGCTAATAAATCAAGAGTAATACTTTTAACTGATCCAAATTTATCTATTTCAGTAAAATCCATATCAGATGGTATTTTTTCTTTACTTACTGGAAATGGTGACGGCAAATATTTAGTAAGTTCTTTTGTGAAAGAAAATAAAATGCCAAGATTGGGGGATATTGTTGTGACGAGTGGCACAGCGCAAATTTTCCCAGTAGATTTATTAGTTGGTAAAGTGGCTAAAGTCGAAAAAAATAGATTTTTTGTTCTACCATTTGTTGATTTTGAAAATATTGATTATCTTCAAATAGTTACTTCAAAATAATGGAGTTTTCCAAATTTCTTAACTCCTCAATAAAACTAAATTTTATTTTAATTATAAGTTTTTCTATTTCTGTAAATTCTTTTATTATATTTCCTAATGTTAATAATGCATTTTATGTACT
>CACNCW010000004.1 GCA_902619055.1 uncultured Alphaproteobacteria bacterium | reverse complement strand
AGATCAAATTATATGATGCCAGGCAACCACGAATTTTATGAACATTCTTTAAAGTTATGGGAAAATTTAAGTCACGAATTAAATTATAATGTAATGTTTAGCCAACGAGCTCATGTCTCGTTATTTCATAGCCCTGGTGCTAAAGATTCAGTTTCACGGATTTATAATATTATGCGACTCCACGGAACTGATGCAGAACTTTGGGATTTAAAAACTTTAAAGAAAAAAATTCCGCATTTAAATTATCATAATTCTAGATTTCCAATACTTGGAGCTGCAGTTCAAAAAAGAGCAGGCAATGCAAGACACGATGCAGTTGCATGGGGTTATGCAAGGGCTGCAGATACATTAGGTGTAGACATTTTGCAAAATTGTGAAGTTACAGGTTTTACAAGAAAGAATGGAAATATTGAATGTATTCAAACTTCAAGAGGAATTATAAAAGGAAAGAAAATAGGATTTGCTGTTGCAGGTAATACTTCAGTATTATGGCAAATGGCAGAATTAGGCAACCTGCCAATTGAGTCTCATAAACTACAAGCATTTGTATCTGAGGCTGTTAAGCCACTCCTAGATCAGGTTGTTGTTTACGGTGTAGGTGGTGCACATTTCTATATATCGCAGTCAGACAAAGGAAGTATGGTGTTTGGTGGTGATCTAGACTGGTATAAATCATATGCTCAAAGAGGAAATCTTCCTATGGTTCAAGATGTTGCTGAAGCGGCCATGGCAATATTTCCTTCACTTGGAAGAATAAGATTACTTCGTCATTGGGCAGGTGTTATGGACATGACAATGGACGGATCATTTTTTATTTGTAAAACACCGATATCTAATCTCTATTTAAATGCTGGTTGGAACTATGGGGGTTTTAAAGCAAGTCCAGCATCAGGTTGGTATTTTGCCGACTTAATTGCAAATGAAAGCCCGCATAACTACGTGCAAAATCATAATTTAGAAAGATTTGAAAAAGGTATCAATATAGATGAACGTGGTGCAGGACCTGATCCGAAATTGCACGGTTAAATGATTAGAATTAATTGTCCTTATTGTGGTGAAAGAGATCATAGTGAGTTTAGTTATGGAGGAGATGCAACAATCAATTATCCTTCGTTAGATGCATCAGAGAAAGAATGGACTGAAGCTATATTTTTCAGAAAAAATATAAAAGGTTTTCAATTTGAAACATGGCATCATTCTAATGGATGTAGAATGTGGTTGATAGTTGAACGTTCTACTGTCACTCATGAAATAAAAAGTGTCAAACCATGCCATCCGGATTTACAGAAGGTTGTAGAAAATAATAAATGAAGACAAGAAGAATAGATAACTATGGAAAAATTAATAGAGATAAAATTTTATCCTTTAGGTGGGATAAAAAAAATTACAAAGGTTTTGAAGGAGATACTCTAGCATCAGCATTACTTGCAAATAATATTGGTATAGTTGGTAGAAGTTTTAAATATCATAGACCAAGGGGAATATTTTCTAGTGGAGTCGAGGAATCCGGTGCTTTAGTTACTATTGGTTCAAAAGATAAAAGAGATCCAAATGTAAGAGCAACAACCCAAGAATTATATAATGGTTTGGAAGCAAGTGGTCAAAATGCATTTCCAAATGTAAATTTTGATCTAGCTGGAATAAATAATTACTTAGGTAGGTTTTTTGCAGCTGGTTTTTATTATAAAACTTTTATGGGAATACCTCCACTTGAATGGGGTAAAGGAACAGCCATATGGATGTTTTTTGAAAAGTTTATTAGAAAAGCTGCGGGAATGGGAAGTGCTTCTGGGTTACCTGATCCAGATACTTATGAGCATGCTCATGATTTTTGTGATTTAATTGTTGTAGGATCAGGACCTGCTGGTGTTGCAGCTGCAATAGAGGCAGCAGAAAAAAAATTAGATGTTATTTTAGTTGAGCAAGATAGTCTTATTGGAGGAAATCAACTTGCAGAAAATGATTTTGATAACTCACAAATTAAAAATCAACTTGAAAATCTAGGCATAAAAATAATGACTAGAACTACTGCATTCGGATTATATGATAATTGTGTTGTTGGTTTATTAGAGAGAGTAACAGACCATATATCAGCACCAAATGTAAACATTCCACGCCAAAGATTTTGGACCATTAGAGCAAAGCATATAATTGTTGGTGCTGGAGCAATTGAAAGACACATTGCATTTAATAATAATGATATTCCTGGTGTAATGACCGTAAATGCATCAAAGCATTATTTGAATAGATATGGTGTACTCACCGGAAAAAGAATTGTGATAGCTACAAATAATGATTCTGTTTATGAAACAGCACATCAATTATCAGAAGCTGGGGCCAATGTAACTGTTCTTGATTCACGAACTAATTTTGAAATTGAAACAAATAAAAGTTTTGAAATAAGAAAAGGGTATGTACCTTATAATATTAATGGTTCAAAAAAAATTGATAGTTTAGATATATCAAAAAGTGAAACTATTAATAAATCTGAAACTATAAATTGTGATCAGGTTCTATTATCAGGTGGCTGGTCACCTGCTGTACATTTGTTATCTCACAGAGGCGTAAAGCCTAAATGGGATTATAACAATGCTTGTTTTTTACCAAGTGACACAAAAGAAAATATTACAATGGTAGGTTCTTCTAGAGGTTTATGGAATAAAAATGATTGTATTGCTTCTGGGATAGCAGGAACTACTGATGCGTTGAACCGTTTAGGTATGTCTAAAACAAATTATTTTTTCCCAAAACCTGGTGGATGGAAAAATCCCATACAACCACTTTATGAAGTAAAATATAAAAAATCTAGATCAAAAAGTTTTGTAGATTATCAACATGATGTCACAACAGATGACGTAAGACTCGCACATCGTGAAGGTTTCATTTCGGTAGAGCATCTTAAAAGATATACAACTTTAGGTATGGCAAACGATCAAGGAAAAATGGGAAATATCATTGGATTGTCTTTAATGGCTGAACTTTTAAATAAAGAAATTCCAGAAGTTGGAACTACTGTTTTTAGACCTCCTTATACTCCTGTATCTATAGGTGCCTTAAGCGGAAGAAATGTTGGAAAACATTTTAGACCGTTAAGAGTAACGCCAATGCATCAATGGAATATTGATCATGGTGCAAAAATGATTGAAGTTGGATTGTATCAAAGACCTTGGTATTATCCCAAAGAAAATGAAACTTTAAGTGACTCTTATATAAGAGAAGCATCAACAGTAAGAAAAACAGTTGGAATTTGTGATGTAACATCATTAGGAAAAATTGCTATTCAAGGACCAGACTCTACCGAATTTTTAAATAGAATTTATTCGAATGGTTTTTCAAAACTACAAGTTGGAAAAGCTAGATACGGTATCATGTTGCGTGATGACGGTATTGTAATGGATGATGGCACATCTTGGAGATTAGCAGAAAATGAATATTTTATGACGACGTCTACAGGTGAAGCTTCAAAAGTGATGTCATGGTTAGAAGAATTACTTCAAACTAGATGGACAGATCTTAATGTTAATGTGACTAGTGTTTCTGAACAATGGGCAGGCGTATCAGTTGCAGGACCTAAATCTAGAGAAGTTCTCAATAATTGTGTTGATGATTCTTTGGTTGTAACTAATAATAACTTACCTTTTATGGGTGTTACTTCAACATTTCTTAAAGGTAATATTCCTTGTAGAATTGCAAGAATTAGTTTTTCAGGTGAATTAGCTTTTGAAGTTTATGTCAAATCAGATTTTGCTAATACAATGATGGACCTACTTTGGGCAAATGCAAAAAAATATGATGGATGTTTATATGGATTAGAAGCTTTAGGCGCACTTAGAGTTGAAAAAGGTCATGTAACAGCCGCTGAGCTTGATGGAAGGGTAACAATTGATGATGCAGGTTTAAGCAAAATGGCATCTACAAAAAAATCATATATTGGAAGCGCAATGAGAAAACGAGGAGTATTAAAAAATAATGATCGAGAAATTCTAGTAGGTTTCTTTCCTACAAACTTAAAGGAAACTTTTAATGCTGGAACTATTGTCTGTGAAAAAAATAATATTAAAGGACAGGGTATCGGCAGAATTACTTCAGTTACTTATTCTCCTGAACTTGGACATTGGATTGGATTAGGTTTTGTCAAGGGTGGTTTAGATAAATGGAAAGATACCAATTTAGTTGGGGCAGATCCTGTAAGAAATAAACAAATGAATTTAAAAGTTGTTTCACCACATATGATTGATCCTAAAGGAGAACGAATGTATGCATAGACATTCTGCACTAGAAACAATTTATAAGGTTGGAAAATATTCATCAAGCAGGAAACAATCTCTAACATTTAAAGAATTAAAAAGTTTAGAAATTTTGCAAATTGCTTGTTGGCCTGACAAAATTGATGAAATGAATAATTTACTATCAAAAGAACTAAAAATTAAAAATATTCCTAGTTTTAATAAAGGGATAATTTTTGAAAATAAATCATTATGGAGAATAGAACCTTTGAAATGGTGGTTATTTAATAAAGAAATTGAAATAAGTGAGCAAATCGCAACAATTTTAGACATGTCTCATGCTTTTACAGGTATTGAAATTACAGGAGATAATTCATCATTATTTTTAAATAGACATCTTCCAATTGATTTAAGAGCTAGGAATTTTCCAGATTTATCTTCTGCTAGCACAGCTATTCATCATGTCAGTGTTAAGCTATTTAAAATAACTTCCAATAGCTACTGTCTATATATACCAAGAGGTTTTGCTTTATCAATTTGGGAGATCCTTCTTGAAACAGCGTATCAGTTTGGATATGAAGTATTAGAGAGATAGATAGATTATCTAAGGGTAACGGAAACTGGTTATAAACTAATTACTAATGTATTTAGCGATTTGCATATAGTAAATTAATCATTTGCATCGCCACCTCCGGCACCTTTTGCCCTAGATTCCTCTGACTCAGGAACAAAAGTTCTAAAAGCTATGTTAGATATTAGATCCCAAGATTTTTTATCAGGATTGATACCCCTAGAGAGCATATTATTTATTTTTGATGATGGAATATTAATATTTAATTTTTGTTCATTAAAAATTTTCTTTGAGAGTAAAAGATCAAAATTTCTTTGATAATTTGTAGAGATAATATCTCTATTAATACTAATATTTTTATTTGTTATTTGTGCATTAACTTTTTGATCTAACAAAAACTGTGAATAGATATTTTTTTTGGCATACTTATAAAGCAAAGGTATTAGGAATATGGGGTCACTACAATTTTTTAAAGTTAATTTAAAATTATCTCTTTTATCTATTTTTGATACTAAATAATCAATCAATCCTGGGCCTATCACCAAAAAAGATTTATTTTTACAATCAAACTCATCATTGATTTTTGACGGATCTATACTGGCATTAAAAGTGTTGTCTAATTCTTCAATTTTTAATTTTAATAATTTGATCCCATCCAAACCAAATACTTCAAGCCATGTTGTAATAAATGCAGCATCCTCATCTGATCCATAAGTGAATCCTAATCCTGAAAAAGCTCGTTGTGTATTAGTGTAGACTTCATAGTAAGAATAACTCACAGATATTAATATGTACTCATTGTTGCAAAACCCCATTCATCAACATTTTTATTATTCAGATCTGATAAATAAGGGGCTCCAGAAAAAAAACTTACTCTTAACCACCTATCTGACTTAGGATCATAACGATTAGCTCCAAAAAATGATAATTTAAATCTTAACATATCAATTGGCATTGTTTTTTTATCAAGAACATTATCTTGAACTTCTGAAAAAGGATAATTTTTTAAAGATTGAATTCTCTTAACAATCCCTCTGTATTCTGGGTGCATTAACAAAAATTCACAAATTAATTTATTTTTATCTACATTTTTTATTTGCTTAAATAAATCATTAACCATTTTTGCAATTCCTAGATTTTGCTCCAATTCACTTCCTTGTTCATTATATCTTTCACCCAGTCTAGGTTCTAACTTAGCTGCTGAAACATACCAAAATAAATAATTGCTATCTTTATTATTAAAATCAATATTTTTTATCCAAGAATATTTATCATTGATTATTTTTTTCAAATCTCCAATAGATTGATTTCCATCAATATCCATTATCTCCTCATCTGCCATATCTTCTGCTAACTCTTCTGATATTTGAGGATACAATTCAATTAGTTGTACTCTTGCAATTTCCTTAGTATCATTATTAAAATTCGAATCACAATAATCTAAAATATCTAACCATTTAAATTTTTGAGAAAGATCTATGTCATTAATGTAGGAAATATATTTTATTAAATCTCCAGTAGTTAATTTATTTTTATTAATTTGGAATTCATCACTTGTGTTAACTTCTTCAAGATAATTTAAAGCTTTATTCAAAAGTTTTTTATATTTTTCGAAAACTATATTATCTAACTCAATTTGAGAAATTTCTTCTAATGTCTTTGTGTACTGCTTCATCCACTTATTAATCAACTTTGGATGTTTAATGATAAAAGGTGCCATACCTAAACCTGTTGAATTACCAATACCTAAATGTTGTTTAATTTTTCTATCTAACTTTACTGCTTTTTTTGGGTTTATTTGCCTTGCTACATGTTCAACTAATTCAATACTAAATTCTCTAATTAAATAAACTGATAACATTTCTGCTCTAAAGGGTTGATTGAAAACAGTTGTATTTTTTGTGTTAGTAAAATCTGATAATCCAAATTTACCACTACCATAAACAGCAGTAGTTCTTAGTAAATACCCAACTTTATTTATTTCGTAAATATCTGGCTGATTACCATTTGAAATACAATCGACAACATACTGAAACAGTCTTACACTTTTATTTGCTCTACTAAGAATTAACTCATTTGGAGAATTTCGACCTGATTCTTGAAGGGGAATTGTTTTTTTTAATCTATTAAGATCTTCATTAGATAATTTACCAACATGTAATGTGTAGGCTGTATCCCATTTACTAGCGATGACTCTATCACTTCTATCCTTATCATCTAGGAAAGCAGAGAAACATACAAGTGAATAAGTTTGTTTATTAATAATAATTTCATAAACAACTGTACCATAACCATCTTTATCTAAATCAAATTTTGATTTATGTATTTCCCAATTGTCGTTAATTAATCTTCTTAACATACTTCTGGAAAAACTAAGACGAGAAGGATAGCGTGAACCCATTCTTGATAGTTTCATGTAGCTATCGTTTTCTCTTACTTTTTGTAACATTTATTAAATATCTATAGTTAATTTTGGTTTTTTCATTAATAGAAGTATTAATCTATGTCAAAAATAAGTGAAGATATACTTCTAATTGATGGATTGGAATATTGTAACTGGAATAGGGAATTATTTGAAAATGCCCACCAAGCTGGATTAACTGCAATCCATGCGACATTAGTGTATTGGGAAAATACTGAAGAGTCTTTCGAAAAAATAAATGATTGGCAACGTCTTTTTACAGAGCATCAAGACATTATTGCTCACGCAAAAACTACTGAGGATATTTTACATGCTAAAAAAAATAATAAAGTTGCAATTATTTTTGGTTTTCAAAATTCAGCTCCTATTGCGAATGATATATTTTTAATTGAAAAATTTTTTGAAGCAGGTGTGAGATTTATGCAACTCACCTATAATAATCAGACCCCACTTGCTGGAGGATGCTTTGAACCTAAAGACTCAGGTGTTTCACGATTTGGAAAAGCTGTTATTGAAGAAATGAATAGACTTGGAATGATTGTAGATTTAAGTCATGCAGGAAAGCAAACTTGTCTTGATGCTATTGAAGTCTCAAATAAACCTGTTGCAATTTCTCATGCTAATCCCAATTTTTTTCATAGATCTAAAAGAAACATTGATACTGATATTTTACAAAAACTTGTTAAAAAAAATGGATTTATTGGTTTAAGCTTATATCCTTATCATCTTAAAAATTTAGGTGATTGTACTATAGAAGATTTTTGTGAAATGATTAAGGAGCTTGTAAACCTAATTGGTGAAGACAATATTGGAATAGGGTCTGATCTTTGTTTAAATTGGTCTGACGATGTAGTTATGTGGATGAGAAATGGAAAGTGGACCAAAAATATCGACTATGGAGAATCAAAAGATAAAAATCCAAAATGGCCTAAGTTACCAAGTTGGTATAAGCAACCAAGTGACTTAAATAATTTATTTTATTTAATGTGTGAAAATAATATTCCAGAAAAAGTTTCTACAAAAATAATAGGTCAGAATTGGTTTAACTTCATGAAAAATCAATTTTAGTTTCTACTACTAATAAAAGAAGCTGATAGTAAACTTATTATTACAATCGAAGCACCAATCATTTGATAAGTTTCTAAATTTTCATTTAATAAAAAAACAGCTCCAAGAACACCTACCACTGGTTCTAAATACAAAAATAAAGCAGTATATGATTGTCCAATCTTTGGGATAGCAATTAATTGTGACAAAAGTGCAAAGCTATAACATACCGAAGGAATTAAAATTAAAAGATAAATATTGATATCAAAATTAAAATTTAAAGAAAAAAATATTTTTAATATTACAAAGAAGAAAATAGTATTAAAAACATTTATAAAGATATTAATTGGTATTGGCGAAATACCTTTAATAGACATTTTTTGATTTACTATAATCATACTAGTTGATCCAAGTGATGCAAGAAAAGCTAAAAGAATACCTACTATATTTATGACTTTAAAAGATGGTCCTATAACTAAAACAATTCCTAAAAATGTTACAAAAAATAAAATCTTTACAGTCAGTGAAATTTTTTCTTTATCGACAATAATAGAAAATAAGAGAACATATATTGGATAGAGGCAAAAAATAAGAATTGTTAAACTAACTTCAATAAATATAACTGAAGTCAATAATCCAAGTGTTAATAATATAGAACCAGCTGATATAGATAAAAAGTATTTTAGGTTCTTTTTAAAAATTTCTAATAGATTCTTTTGGTAAGGAATAAAAGGTATTATAATTATCGAGGCAACTGCGTAACGTAAAAAAATAGTTAATGCTACAGAGGCACCTGAATTATATGCTATTTTTGTGGTAGGGCCAATTAAGCCAAACAAAATTCCAGCAACTAAAGCAAAAACAACTCCAAATATGAACATTTTTTAAATTAAGTTTTGACTATTTGTTTTCATGCAGTTATTCAAGCTTCATTACAAAATATATTATGAATGACACATCTCAAAGTTTTGTTAAATTTGAAAAGATCGATAAAAGTTATGATGGAGAAGTACTAGTAGTAAAAAACTTAAACTTGGATATTGCTAAGGGTGAGTTTGTAACAATGTTGGGTCCATCAGGATCAGGTAAAACAACAACTTTAATGATGTTAGCTGGTTTTGAAACACCTACAAACGGTGAAATATTTTTAGATACTAAACCAATAAGTAAAATACCTCCTTATGAAAGAGAAATTGGAATGGTATTTCAAAACTATGCCTTATTTCCCCATATGACTGTTGCGGAAAATTTGTCATTTCCGCTAGAAGTGAGAAAAATTTCAAAACCAGACATTAAAGAAAAAGTGCAGAAAGCTCTTGATATGGTTGAGTTAGGTAGTTTTGGTACTAGATTTCCTGCTCAATTATCTGGTGGACAACAACAAAGAGTTGCTTTGGCTAGAGCACTGGTATTTGAACCACGTCTAGTATTAATGGATGAGCCTTTAGGTGCACTCGATAAGAATTTACGCGAACAGATGCAATACGAAATAAAACATATTCATGATAGGATTGGTATAACAGTTGTCTATGTTACACATGATCAAAGTGAAGCTTTAACAATGTCCAATAGAATAGCAGTATTCAATGATGGTGTAGTACAACAATTATCTACACCTGATATCTTGTATGAAAAACCTGAAAATTCTTTTGTTGCAAAATTTATAGGTGAAAATAATACACTTAATGGTGTTGTTAGGGAGGTGAATGGATCATCATGTACTGTTGAATTGGATGGTGGTTTTGGAATGGTGAAAGCATTAAAAATTAATGTGAATGAAGTTGGAGAAAAAACTCAACTATCCATAAGACCAGAACGTGTTTCAATTGATAACTTAACATCTGACTCCAATAATTTTTCAGGTAAAATTGAAGAACTAATTTACCTAGGAGATCACATCAGAGCTAGGCTTGATGTTTGTGGTAATAATGAGTTTATAGTCAAGGTTCCAAATGAAGGAAGTTTTCAACATAAAGAGGGTGACGAACTTAAATTAAGCTGGAATTCTGAAGATGTCCGAGCATTAGATCTGTAATTATACTTTTTTCTTTATATTTAGCCAAAATTTTTTACTTTTACCCCTTTTTTTTCATTTCACGACATGTTATTACTCAATCATTACGGACATAATCTTAAGATTAAATAATTAAAAATAGGAGGATATATATGTCTAAATTTTTAAAAGCCTTCTTATTTGTGTCACTTGTCTTTGCTCCTTTTGCAGCTAGCGCTGTAACGGTTGCTTCATGGGGTGGTGCTTATACAGAAAGTCAACAAAAAGCTTATGCTGATACATATTCTGATCCTAGCTCAATTGTCTTTGAAAACTACAACGGAGGTTTAGGTGAAGTAAGAGCTCAAGTAGAAAGTGGAAACGTTACTTGGGATTTAGTAGATGTTTTACCATCTGATGCAATAACTGGATGTGATGAAGGATTATTTGAAGATATTTCAAGTGAAATTGCTACTTTAGGTGTTCCTGGTCCTGACGGTGAGTCTATTGCAGAAGATATGGAAAATAATGGTCTTGAATACCACTCTGGTTGGGACTGTTGTGTACCACAAATCTTTTGGACATACGTAGTATTTTACGATCCAGATGCATTCCCAGGTGAAAAACCAGACAGTATGGCAGACTTTTTTGATGTAGAAAAATTTCCTGGTAAAAGAGGTATTCATACATGGTCTACTGGTATTATAGAAAAAGCTATGATTGCAGATGGAGTAAAACCAAATGCAGTACCTACAGTTCTAGCTAACCAAACAGGTGCTATTGATAGAGCATTTGAAGTTCTAGATAAAATCAAAGATCACGTTGTATTCTGGTCAGCTGGTTCACAACCACTTGAGTTAGTAAAAAGTGGTGAAGTTATCATGGCAATTGCTTATAACGGTCGTGTTGGTGCAGCTAACTTAGCAGAAGGTGAAAACTTCGAGTATATTTGGGAAGGTCAAGTTCTAGACCAAGAGTATCTTTGTCTAACTGCTGGAGCTCCAAACAGAGATGCTGCTATTGACTTTATGATGCATGCTTCAACTCCTGAAGCACAAGCTGAACAAGCTAAATATATTACATATGGACCAATGAGAGCATCTGGTATTCCAATCATTCAAAACAATGAGCCTTGGGGACCAGGAGGTGTTGATATTATGCCTCATATGCCTAATACACCAGAACGTTTAAAAGTTTCAGTCGTAAGTGATCCACAGTGGTGGTCAGATTACGGTGCAGAGATTGACGAGCGTTATGCTGCATGGATGGCTAACTAAGCTTGATAAATTAAAATTTGTAATTTAATCTAAAGGCGAGAATTATCTCGCCTTTTTATTTGGAGGTTACTATTTCTACAGCTGAATTATTAACTACAGACGGTATCCCACTTAAACAAAGCCTTCGCAAAGCTGAAAGAAGAAATAAACTTCGTGCATTTCTTCTTGTTTTTCCTTTACTCCTTTTCATTTTTGTCACTTTTGTAATGCCAATTGGAGATATGCTTCTTAGGAGCGTAGATGATAGTCAAATTAATTCAGTTTTTCCTAATACTTTTGATGAATATAAAAATTGGGATAAAGGAGCTGACGAACTACCACCTGAAGAAGTGTATAAAAGTCTTTTTTTTGAATTAGCTAATGGAGACAAGAGACAAATAGGTAAAGCCTTAACAAGAATGAATTATGCAAAATCTGGTTGGAAAAGTTTAATAAAAAAAACAACTAGAGAAATAAAAAAAATTGTAAAAAAAGGCGAAGAACCAGTTTCGTATAAAGATACATTTATTAATATAAATAAGCTTTGGGCAGATCCAACTTATTGGTACTCATTTAATCAAATGGTAAAAGATAGATCTTCAATTTATTATTGGAATGCTCTCGATAGAACATTTGATGAAGAAGGAGATGTCGTTTTACAAGATGAAAAAAGAAGAATGTATATTAAAACATGGCTTAGAACTTTTAAGGTAAGTATCTATGTAACAATTTTTTGCTTAATTCTTGGCTTTCCGGTTGCTCATCTCTTAGCTAATTTACCTCTTAGATATAGCAATCTTCTGATGATTTTTGTATTACTTCCATTTTGGACCTCTTTACTTGTGAGAACAACAGCATGGATTGTAATGCTTCAACAAAATGGAGTTATAAATGGAATTTTAGTCTGGCTAGGCGTCATAAGCGACGATGGTCGAATACAAATGGTTTATAATGAAGTTGGAACATTAATAGCAATGACTCAAATTTTATTACCATTTATGATTTTACCTTTGTACAGTGTAATGAGGGTTATTCCAAAAAGCCACATGAGAGCTGCTCAAAATTTAGGAGCAAAACCTGTAACTGCATTTTTGCGAGTTTACTTACCTCAGACTATTCCTGGTATAAGCGCTGGTGGTTTATTGGTTTTTGTACTTGCCATTGGGTATTTTATAACACCTGAATTAGTTGGCGGAAAAGATGGAAAATTGATTGGGAGTTGGATTGCTTATCATTTAAAAACAACACTTAACTGGGGATTGTGTGCTGCTCTTGGCGCTATACTTCTTGGTATAATGCTGATCTTCTATTGGCTTTACAATAAAATTGTCGGAATAGACAACATAAAGTTAGGATAACAGTATGGCTCTCCCAAGTTACGCATCACCAGTTCAAAGAACCTACTATTATTTTTATTTATTTTTTTGTACGGTAGTTTTCTTTTTTTTAATAGCTCCACTATTTGCAATTATTCCAATATCTTTTAGTGTTTCTCCTTTTATGGTTTTTACTGAAGGAATGCTTGCATGGCCTCCTGATCCAGAAGCATGGTCAATTAGATGGTATAGAAATATGATTGGTGATTGTAGTGCTGATGTTGTTTCCTCTACTGTTCCTTGTTCAACAAAATGGATGAAAGGTACAGTAAATAGTTTTTATATTGGTATCATTGCAACTGTTATTGCTACAGCTTTAGGAACACTGGCAGCTCTTGGTTTAAGTAGACCACATATGCCATATAAAGGTTTAATAATGGCAATCTTAATTTCACCAATGATTGTTCCACTAATTATAACAGCTGCAGGAATGTTCTTCTTCTATGCAAGAATAAATCTTGTTTATACTTTCACAGGTGTAATTCTTGCACACGTTGCTCTTGCTACACCTTTTGTAGTAATTACTGTAACGGCAACATTAGTTGGTTTTGATATGAATATGGTAAAAGCTGCACAAAGTTTAGGTGCTAAACCAATGAGAACATTTTTTAAAGTCATTATGCCGTTGATTTTACCAGGTATTATATCAGGAGCTTTATTTGCTTTTATTACATCTTTTGATGAAGTTGTTATAGTTATGTTTATGGCAAGTATTGATCAGTTAACTATTCCAAAACAAATGTGGGCTGGAATACGACAAGAAATTAGCCCTGTTATTTTATGTATGGCTACTTGTTTAGTGCTTCTTTCTATATTTTTATTAACTACAGTTGAGCTACTTAGAAGAAGGTCTGAAAAACTCAGAGGTATTAAAGCTCGATAGAACAGTGAAGAACATTGCTGTTATTGGTGCTGGCATAGTTGGTATATGTAGTGCATATTTTTTAAAAAAATCTGGATTTAATGTAACTTTAATTGACAGGGAGCAGCCTGGCTCAATGACAAGTTTTGGGCATGCTTGTACTTTTGCAGACTATGCAAATGTTCCTGTAAATTATCCTGGATTGATTTGGGATATACCATCAATGCTCTTAAGAAAAGATGGACCTTTGGCAGTTGATTTTTTTTATATTTTAAAGAACTTGCCTTGGGCAATAAGTTTTTTAAAAAACTGTAAAAAAGAAAAAGTTAATGAAATAGCAAACTCTCTTACCAACCTATTGAAACACTCACAAATTTCTTACGATGAAATTTTTCAAGACGTAAATGTAAAAGAATATATTAGCTATGAAGAAAATCTATATCTTTTTGATTCAAAAAAATCTTATGAAAATTATGAATACGCAAACATTATTAGAAAAAATAATAACGTTAAAGTAAGAAATTTAAATAAAAATGAAGTTAAAGAATTAGAACCAAATTTGGCTGATGTTTATTATGCAGGTCAAATTTTTACAGGATCTAGACATACAACAAATCCATTAGCAATAAGTACTAAAATTTTTGAAAAGTTTTTAGAATTAGGTGGTATTTATATAAATCAAAATATAAAAAATTTAACGCAGAAAGAAAAAAATATAGAATTATTTTTAGAAAATAAAAAACTTAATTTTGATAAAATAATTGTAAGTGCTGGTGCTTGGTCAAATCAAATTGCCAATAAGCTTGGAGATAAATTCCCTCTTGATACCGAAAGAGGGTATCACCTTTTATTTGAAACTAAAGAGAAATTAATAAATCGTCCCGTTGCTTGGTCCGAATCTGGATTTTACCTAATACAAATTCATGATGGTATAAGAGCTGCTGGTACAGTTGAAATAGCAGGTTTAAATAAACCACCTAATAAAAAACGTCTTGAAATGATAGAGAGACAATCAAGAAAGGTTTTGCCCCAATTGAAAGAAGTAAGATCAACATGGATGGGTAGAAGACCTACCTTGCCAGACTCATTACCTGTGATTGGAAAGTCTCGCAAAAATAATAATGTCATCTATGCATTTGGACATCAACATATTGGCTGGACTTTAGGAGCTGTTACAGGAAAAATTATTGATAGTTTATCAAAAGATCAATTGCCGAATATAGACATTAGCGCTTATTCTCCAAACCGATTTTAACCTAAACTAATACCAACATTTTTGACTTGAAGATAAGATTTAAGTCCATCTACTCCTTTTTCACGGCTATATCCTGATTGTTTATAACCTCCAAAAGGAGTTGCATGATTTCCGGTAAACCATTTATTTACATATACTTGACCAGCTTCTAATTTGCTTGCAGTCCAAGATGCTTTTTTAAGATCTTTTGTAAATACACCAGCACCTAAACCATACTCAGTATCATTAGCAATATCAATTGCTTCTTCTTGATCTTCATATTCAAGAACTGAGAGTACTGGACCAAAAATTTCTTCTCTGGCTACAGTCATACTTTGTTTAACATTGTTTAGAACTGTTGGTTCCATAAAATATCCATCACGTTCTAATCTTTTTCCTCCATATGCCGCTTCTGCTCCTTCTTGGATTCCTGATCTTGCATAACCTTCAACTTTTTGAAGCTGATTTTCTGATATAACTGGAGTTAGGTCTGTATCTTTTTCTATACCAGGTCCAATTTTTAACGACTTACTCATATCAACAAGCTTATCTACTAATTCATCTTTGATTGATTTATGAACTACCAATCTAGACATCGCTGTACAAATTTGTCCTGCAACACTAAATATTCCTGAACGTGCACTCTCTAAAACTTCATTTAGATCTGCGTCAGGGTATACTATACCAGCTGACTTACCACCTAATTCAACTACAGCAGGTATAGCTTTGTCAGCACAAGCATGAAGTATCTTTTTTCCAGTTGCAACTGAGCCTGTAAATACTACGTGATTTACATCTTCATGAGATACAAGATAAGATCCTGCTTCATTCCCATATCCACAAATTATGTTTATTAATCCTTCAGGTACTCCAGCATTTTGTATTGCTTTAGCAAAAACTGTTGCTGACAAGGGGGTTAATTCTGCAGTTTTTATTATTGTTGAATTTCCTGTAGCAAAAGAACATGACAGTGATCTTCCAATCATTGATAATGGAAAATTCCATGGCACAACATGTGCTGATACACCAAATGGTTCTAAAACTGTGTAATCAAAAACATTTTTTGCAACAGGTATTGTTTTACCCTCAAGTTTATCTGTTAAGCCTGCATAATAATCAAACATATCTGCTACATCATTGAATTCTTTAATTGCTGAAGCAATATTTTTTCCATTTTCATAACAAAGAAGTTCTCCTCCTTCTTTTGCAACTTTTCTTGTCTCTTCCGCAATTTTTCTCATTAATTTTGCTCTTGTAAGCAATGGCATATCTACAAGTACTCTGCTGTTATAAGAATTTTTAGCTGCCTCAACCGCAAGATCAACTTCATTTTTTTTTGCACATGAAATTTCGCCAATGATTTTACCATTTGAAGGATCATCAACCTTTATTGTTTCTTTGGACTCACTTTCAATCCATTTATTATTTATAAAATTCTTATATTTTTCCATTTTCTGCGTTTTTTAATCAATTATTTTTGTTTCATTCTTTATCATTTAGGATATGAAAATGATACAAATTTAATTTTAAGAAACATGAGTATTTCATTTAATCAGTTAAAAAAACTAATAACAAAAAAAGAAATAGATACAGTTTTAGTTTGCGTATCAGATATGCAAGGTAGACTAAATGGTAAAAGAGTTACTGGAAAAGCTTTTATTGATTATGTCTATAAAGAAACGCATATGTGCGATTATCTCTATACCGTCGATATGGATATGTTTACTGTACCCGGATATAAATCTTCTTCATGGGAAACGGGTTATGGAGATATGACTGTAATTCCAGATCTCAAAACTATAAAGATAGCAAATTGGTTAAATAAAACAGCTATAGTAATATGTGATTGTTTAGACCATTCAGGAAAAAAACCACTTATTCATTCAACAAGACAGATATTAAAAGATGTTTTAGCTAAGGCGGACAAAATGGGATTTCAATCTATGGTTGGTTCAGAATTAGAATTTTTTCTTTTTAATCAAACTTATGAAGAAATTCATAATAATAATTATACAAAACTTAAAGAGTCTTCTTGGTATATTGAAGATTATATGATTTTCCAAACTACGAAAGAAGAGGATGTGATGCAGGAATTAAGGAATTCTCTTCTTGATAGTGGAATTTATGTAGAATGTTCAAAGGGTGAAGCAGCTCCAGGACAAGAAGAAATCAATGTTGTTTTTTCCGATGCATTAAACATGGCTGACAATCATATTTTAATTAAAAATGCGACAAAAGAAATTGCTTATAAACATAACAAAGCTGTAACCTTTATGGCTAAATATAACAAAGAAGTTTGTGGAAGCTCATGTCATATTCATAACTCTTTATTTGATAAGAAAACAAAGAAAAATATTTTTTATAACCCTAAGGATCAATATGGAATGTCTGATATTTTTAAAAGTTATCTTGCGGGACAAATTAAATTATTACCAGATATTTCAATTTTTTTAGCACCAAATATTAATTCTTATAAAAGATTTCAAGATGGATCATTTGCTCCTACAAAATCTGTTTGGGGCATTGATAATCGTACTGCTGGGTTTAGACTAGCTGGTCATGGATCATCCATAAGAATTGAATGTCGAGTCCCAGGAGCGGATGTTAATCCTTATCTTTCTTTTGCAGCTTTAGTTGGTGCTGGGTTATACGGTATTAAAAATAAACTTAAATTAGATAAACCTTACTCAGGGAATATATATGAGAAAAAAGTAAATGAAGTTCCTAAAACACTTAATGAAGCAATCCAAATTGCTAAAAAATCTAAATTTTTAAAAGAGATATTTCCACAAGATGTACTTGATCATTATATCCATGCTGCTGAATGGGAGCAAAAAGATTATGATGGTTCAGTTAATGATTGGCAATTACGAAGATATTTCGAACGAGGCTAATTTTACTAAATGTTTGAGACTATTACTCCAATAGACAACTCCGTCTTAGTTAAAAGAGAATATGCAACAGAAGAAGATATTGAAAAAAGTCTCAGTAATTCCTATTCTGTAAGAGAGCATTGGAAAAATATATCTCTAGAAGAAAGAAAAAAGTCAGTTTTAAATTTTGTAGAAATATTTTTAAAAAATAAGGATGTTTCTAGTAATTTATGTAAGCAAATAGGCAGACCTATAGCACAGTGCCCAGGAGAGATGCGAGGTTTTGAAGAAAGAGCTCGTTATATGATTGAAAATGCTGATAGAGCACTATCAAGAGTTGTGTCAATTAAAAATGATGAATTTGATAATTATATAAACAAAGAACCACTAGGGACTATATTTGTAATTGCACCATGGAATTATCCTTTCAACACTTCTGTTAATTCAATTGTACCAAGTTTACTTGCAGGTAATGCAGTTATATTAAAACATTCTTCTCAAACTCCACTTTGTGCTGAAGAATTATATGAGGCAGCTAAACAATCTTCATTACCAAAAAATATTTTTCAGTATTTACATTTAGATCATAATCAAACATCAAGAATAATTTCAGATTCAAGAATTAATCATGTTTTATTTACAGGTTCTGTAAGTGGCGGAAAAAAAATAAAAAAATCTATAGGCACTAGATTTATTGGAGCCGGTCTAGAGTTAGGTGGGAAAGATCCAGCTTATGTTAGAGCTGATTGTGACTTAGATCATGCTGTTGAAAATTTAGTTGATGGATCATACTTCAATTCTGGTCAATCTTGTTGTGGTATCGAAAGAATTTATGTTGATAAAAAAATATACAATACATTTGTAGAAAAATTTAAAGATGTAACTGAGAAATATATTTTAGGAAATCCACTAGAGATGGAGACAAATTTAGGTCCAGTAGTGAAGCAATCTGCTGCAAATTATATTAGATCTGAAGTTAATAACGCAATTAGTCAAGGTGGAAAGAATATTATAGATAACAAAAAATTTAATTTAGATGATGGTAATAATTGTTATGTAAGCCCAAGTGCACTCATTAATGTCGATCATTCGATGAAATATATGATGGAAGAAATATTCGGTCCTTCAGTTGGAATAATGAAAGTAGAAAATGAAAATGAAGCTTTATCTCTAATGAATGATAGTTCTTATGGGTTAACAGCAAGTATTTGGACAAATGATAAGTCTTTTGCAGAAAATTTTGGAAAAAATGTTGAGACAGGAACTTTTTTTATGAATAGATGTGATTACTTAGATCCCGGCTTAGCATGGACCGGTGTAAAAGATACTGGAATTGGCGTTACTTTATCTGTTCTAGGATTTGATCATTTAACAAGAGCAAAAAGCTATCATATAAGAAATATTTAAGATTATGGAAAATATTAATTGGAATTATCCTACTACAATCTGGTTTGGTGTTGATAGAATAAAAGAAATACAAAAAGCCTGTGAAGAATTAAATATTCAAAAACCATTAATTGTTACTGATAATGGAATTTTAAAAACAAACATTATTAATAAGTTAAATGATTGTTTAGATAAACAGGCAATTGTTTATAGTGATGTTAAATCAAATCCTACAGGTAAGAATGTTGAAGATGGTGTTAAAGCATTTAATGAAAATAAACATGATGGAGTAATAGCTGTTGGTGGAGGATCGGGTATGGATACAGGAAAGGCAATTGCATTCATGGCCAAGCAAGAAAGACCAATCTGGGATTTTGAAGATATTGGTGACTGGTGGACTAGAGCTAATGCAGATTCAATTTTTCCTATAATTGCTCTACCTACTACAGCTGGAACAGGTTCTGAAACTGGAAGAGCGTCAGTCTTTACAAACGAACAAACACAAGAAAAAAAAATAATTTTCCATCCAAAAATGCTTCCATCAATTGTTATCCTTGATCCAAATTTGACAATTCCACTTCCTGCAAATCTAACAGCGTTTACAGGAATGGACGCGCTTGCTCATTGCTTAGAAGCATATTTGTCGAATATTTTTCATCCTTATTCACAAGGTATTGCATTAGAGGGCATTAGATTAGTAAAAAATAATCTTGTTCTTGCTTTTAATGATGGATCAAATCTAGAAGCTAGATCGCATATGCTAGCATCTTCATCTATGGGCTCAATAGCTTTTCAAAAGGGTTTAGGTGCTATCCATTCTTTAAGTCATCCTGTTGGTGCAATTTATAATACACATCATGGATTAACCAATGCAGTATTTATGCCTTATGTTTTACAATATAATAAAAAAGGAATTGAAGAAAAAATTATTGATATTTCAAGATATATAAATTTAAAATCAGCAACATTTAACAATTTTATGGATTGGATTCTAGAGCTTAGATCTAATTTAAATATTCCTCATACTTTAAGTGAAATAATTGATGATGACAAAAATTTAGAAAAAATGAGTTTAATGGCTTTTAATGATCCATCAACAAGTACAAATCCTATACCAGTTAACGCAGAAGATTTTTTAAAAATGTATATTAACGCCTTTAAAGGTGATTTATAAATTTATAGCGTTGCTCCAATTATCCAAGGATTAAATTCATCATCACCATAATCATTTATTTCACTCTTTGATTTTTCACCAGATGCAACTGAAATTATTTTTTCAAATATTTCTTTGCCAACTTCATTAACGCTTGCAACGTTATCCATAATAGTACCAGCATTGATGTCCATATCTTCACTAAGTTTATTATACATATTTGTATTTGTTGCTATTTTAATACTTGGAGTGGGTTTAAATCCAAAGCACGAACCTCGACCAGTAGTAAAACAAATAACATTAGCGCCAGAAGCAACTTGACCAGTTACTGAAACAGGATCATAACCTGGAGAATTCATAAAGTTAAAACCTTTGGTTTTAACCTGTTCAGCATAATCGAGAACATCAACCATCTTTCTATTTCCAGCTTTGGATACTGCGCCTAATGATTTTTCCAGAATTGTAGTTAAACCTCCTTTTTTATTACCAGGACTTGGATTATTATCTAATGTGCTATCGTTGCTAGCAACATATTTTTTCCACCATTCAATTTGTTTATTTAGTTTTTCTATATTTTTTTCGTTTGATGATTTTTCAAATAATAAATGTTCTGCTCCATATATTTCTGGAGTCTCTGATAGTAATGTTGTTCCACCATGATCAATAATCATATCTGAAGCAAAGCCTAGCGCAGGATTTGCAGTTATCCCAGAATACGAATCTGAACCACCACATTGCAAAGCAACTGTTAGTTCTGAAATGGGTATATTTGTTCTAGAAATACTATTAATTTCATTTAGTTGATTAATAATTTTTGAAGTTACTTTCGTTATTATTTCATTTGTTCCACCTTCATCTTGAATATTCAAATATTCAATATTTCTTTTTTCCTGATCATTATTATACAAACTTATTTGGGCACATTCGCATCCAAGTCCAATAACAAAAACTTTTCCAAAATTAGGATGAATTTTAAAACCTTCAATAGTTCTGTTAAATACATTCATGGCATATCCAGAAGTATTCATCCCACAACCTGATGAATGTTTTAAACAAACTGCCCCATCAATGTTATTATAATTATTATTTTTTAAATAATTATTTATTTTATCAGATATTTTTTTAACAACTGTTGCTGAACAATTAACTGTACTAATTAAACCTATATAATTCCTAGTACCTGATGATCCATTATTCCTTTTAAAGCCTTTAAAGTATTCTGTTTTTTCACTTTTATTAATATCATTTCTAATATCTTTACGGATATATTCTCTTTTGAATTCACTATATCCCATATTATGGGAATGTACATGTTCACCAGGTTCTATATTTTTATTAGAGATTCCTATTATCTGACCATACTTAAAAATAAAATCACCACTTTTAATTTTTTTTAAAGAAATTTTATGGCCATAAGGAATATTATTTATAGATTTAATTCCATAATTTATATTAATATTCTGAGGAATATCCATTGGAGCAATTCCAATATTATCTTTTTCATTTAATTTGATTATGTTAAACATAACTTAGATTAATATATCATAAATAATCATGAACGAAATCGCAACTTATCCATCACTAAAAGATAGAGTAGTGCTTATTACAGGAGGTGCCTCAGGAATTGGGGAAAGTATTGTCGAACAATTTGCTTCTCAAAAATCAAAAGTTGCATTTTTAGATATAAATGATGAGTTAGGTAACGAGTTATCAAAAAAAATTAAAAACAAATATGATATTGATAGTCTATTTGTAAAATGTGATTTAAAAAATATAGAACAACTTAAAAGTTCATTAGAAAAAGTAAAAAAAGAAATTGGTCCAATTTCAATTCTAGTAAATAATGCAGCTAATGATGAAAGACATGACATAGATAGTGTCACTCCTGAATATTGGGATGATAGAATGAATATTAATTTGAGACATTATTTTTTTGCAACCCAAGCTGTCTATAAAGATATGAAAAATTTTGGTAAAGGCTCTGTTGTAAATATTGGAAGTTTTTCATGGATGATTTCTCAAGGCGGTATGCCTGGATATACCACTGCAAAATCTGCTATTATGGGTTTAACAAGAACTTTAGCAAGAGATTTAGGTGTCTATAACATCAGAGTAAATTGTATTGTTCCTGGCTGGATCATTACGGAGAGGCAAAAAAAATTATGGCTTACTCCAGAAATTAAAAAAACTCAACTTGAGAGACAATGTATTAAGAGAATGCTTATGCCTGAAGATATATCAAAGCCAGTTTTGTTTTTTGCATCAGATCAAAGTTCTGGTTGTACCGCACAAAATTATGTAATTGATGGTGGCATAGTTAATTAATGAAAAAAAAATCCAAAATTGCTTTTGGTAGATTAGACTTACTTAGAAATGATACTTTAAATAATAAAAATAAAATTAGAATTGGTTTTATTGGTGGAGGTCCTAATTCATTTATTGGATACACACATAGGTTATCAGCAAGATTTGATAATAAATTTGAATTTGTTGCTGGAATATTTTCAAAGGATAAAAAAAAATCTAAATCTTTTGGTTCTTCATTAGGATTAGCTGATGATCGTTGTTACAGTGATTATAAGTCTATGGCATCCGCTGAGTCAAAAAGAAATGATGGTATTCAAGCGCTTGGAATAATGACTCCATCGGGTGATCATTATAAGATAGCAAAAGTATTTATTGAAAAAGGAATACATATTATTTGTGACAAACCTTTAACCGCAACGGTTGAGGATGCTGTTAAATTAAAAAAAGTAATTTTAAAAAATAAAATTGTATTTGCATTAACACACAATTACTCAAGCTATCCAATGCTACGAGAGGCAAAAAATATTATTTCAAATCATAAATTAGGAAAAATCAATTTAATAAATGTTGAGTACCCCCAAGGTTATACAGTCGGAGTAAAAAAGAAAGATGAAAAAAGAACATTAAAATGGAGACTAGATAAAAAACAATCTGGGCCCTCAATGATATTATCTGAAATTGGAACTCACGCGTATCATTTGTTGAGATATGTGACTGGATTAGAAGCAAATGAAATATCAGCAGAAGTAAATTCATTATCCTCAGAAATTTCAGTTGACGATAATGCTTTTGTATTATTAAGAATGCGAAATAAGGCAAGAGGTATAATCTGGGTATCGTCTGCTGCTACTGGTGGAGAAAATGGTCTAAAAATTAGAGTGTATGGAACAAAAGGTTCAATAGAATGGTTACAGGATGATCCAAATAATCTAAAGTTTACAGAACTAGATAAACCAATGAAAGTGATAACAAGAGCAAGTAAATTAGTATCTAAATTTTCACTATCATCTTCAAGAATTGCTGCCGGTCACCCAGAAGGTTTTTTTGAAGCTTTTGCAAATATTTATTCAGAATTTGCTGATCAGATTCATTATAAAAATAAAAAATATTCATTTCCAACAATTGATGATGGTGTCGCTGGTATTAAATTTATTTATGCTGCAAAAAAATCTTCTAATTTAAATTCAAAGTGGATAAAAATCTAAAATGATTAATTTTACCTTATTAGGAACAGGAAGAATTGGGAAATTACATGCGTCAATCATAAATGATCATCCAGAAGCGAGCCTCAAATATGTTTATGACATTGATACAAGCTCTGCTAAAAAAATTGCAAAAAAATATAGTTGTGAAAATGCAAAGACTGCAAAGGAAGCAATTTCTTCAGATCAAATAAATGCTATTTTAATTGCTTCTGCCACCCCAACTCATACAGATTATATTTCTCTAGGAGCAGAATGTAATAAAGCTATATTATGTGAAAAGCCAATTGATTTAGATATAAATAAAGTAAATAAATGTTGGCAAAAAATTAAAAAATATAAACCAACTATACAAATTGGTTTTAATCGTAGATTTGATCCTAATCATAATAAAGTACAAAGTGAGGTTCTATCAGGAAAGATTGGTAAAATTGAAATGATTGTAATCACAAGTAGAGATCCTTCTCCACCTGGTATTGATTATTTAAAACAATCGGGTGGAATTTTTAGAGATTGTTCAATTCATGATTTTGATTTGGCACGATTTATTCTTAATAATGATCCAATTGTAGAAGTTTTTGCACAAGGTTCTGTAAATGTCTCAAATGATTTTAAGGTTACCAATGATTATGACACAACTATGTGTTTTATGAAATCAAAAAAAGGTGTTTTAGTTCATATAAATAATTCAAGAAGAGCCGTCTATGGTTATGATCAAAGACTCGAAGTATTTGGAAGTAATGGAATGTTAATTTCTGATAATGTTCCAAATAATGATATCAATTACTATAATCAAAATTTATCATTTGCAAAAAAACCTATTAAAAATTTTTTTATTGAAAGATACAAAGATGCTTATCAAATACAATTAGATCAATTTATTAAATCAATAAAAAATAAAAAAAATATATCAGTCACTTTTGAGGATGGAAAGAATGCTTTAATTCTTGCTAATTCAGCTACTAAATCAGCAAAATTAAATAAAGTTGTAAAACCAAAATTTTAGTTATAGATAAATTCTATGAATGAACAATTTAAAGATAAAGTCATTATAGTTACAGGTAGTACACAAGGTAGTGGTGCTGAAACAGCGAGATTATTAGCTAGCAGAGGTGCTAAAGCAATTACAATTTGTGGGAGACAAGAAAATAAAGGTCTTGAAGTTAAAAATCAGATTGAAAAATTAGGCACTGAGTGTTTGTATATAAAAGCAGACCTTAAAAATGTTGATGATTGCAAAAAAATTGTTTTAGAGACTGATAAAAAATTTGGAACAATAAATTCTTTAATTAATGTTGCAGGATACACAGAAAGAGGAACAATTCTAAGTGCTACTCTAGAAAATTATGAAAATAATTATAATATTAATACCCGTGCACCTTTCATATTAATGCAAGAGACAATTAAAATAATGATTAGAGATAAGAACAAAGGAACAATTGCAAATGTATTATCTATGGCAATGTATAGTGGTATGCCATTTATTGTTGCTTATAGTGGTTCAAAAGCTGCTTTAGCTACAATGACAAAAAATATTGCAAATTCTGTCGCTAGTTATCAAATAAGAGTAAATGCCTTAAATATTGGATGGACAGACACTCCTGCTGAACATGATATTCAAACAAGAGTTCATAAAAAAAATCCTAATTGGTTGCAAGATGAAGAAAAAAAAGTTCCTTTTAACAGATTGATTAAGCCTATCGATGTAGCAAAGGGATTAGCTTTTATGTGCTCAGAAGAATCTGGATTAATGACAGGTAGTGTAATTGATTTTGATCAAACAGTACATGGCTGGCACTCTTACTCAGCATATGAAACTAGAGTTTTAGATGATTCTCTACTAGGAGAATAATTAATCACTTATTTCTCAACCATTTTTTAATTTTTAACTATAATTTATAATTTACACAAATTTAAATATTAATTAATAAACTAAAAATGGGAAAAAAAATAATTTCTATTAATAAAGGAAAATTATCAGAGTTTAAACTTCATAGTATTTGGCTTCGTGAAAGATTAAATGGGAGTGAATTTGTAGACCAAAATAATTTACAACGTTTATATGAACCAAGCCTTTTAGATGATAATCTATTTATAAATTCTCATAATGTTAACGAAAATATATTAAATGTTGAATTTAGTGATGGAGCAAAAGGATCTTTTAATATCGATGATCTTTATAATGAAATCAATAATATTGATGTCATACCTGAAAAAAAAATATGGAATGTCAGTGAACAAAATTTGGAAATTTTTGATAATAATAAAATCTTTGAGAATAAAAAGGAACTTATCAATATGCTTAAAGTATTTTATCAATATGGTTATGTAATAATTGAAAATACAAAAGCAGAAGAAGATGAAGTTATAAATTTCGCTGAAAAATTAGGCCCAGTTCGAGCAACAAATTTTGGAAAATTATTTAACGTTGTCTCAAAACCAAATCCAAATGATCTTGCCTATACTGCATTAGAGTTAACTTCGCATTCAGATAACCCATATAGAAAGCCTGTTCCTGGAATTCAATTACTTCATTGTATTGCTAATGAATCTACAGGAGGAGACTCAAGTTTAGTTGATGGTTTTAGTGTTGCAAACTTTTTAAAACATAACCAACCTGAATTTTATAAAGTATTAACTGAAACTAATGTTACTTTTAAATTTACAGATATTGATACTATTTTAGTTGATGAAGCAAAATTAATTGAACTAGACCATAATAATAACTTTAGACAAATACGATTTAGTGGAAGACTTGATTATGTCCCATTATTAGAGGAAAATAATCTTGATCTCTTTTATAATGCTAGAAAATATATGTTCAAACTTTGTAACTCTGATGATTTCAAAATTAAATTTAGATTAAATAAAGGAATGATTGCAATGTTTGATAACCTGAGATTATTACATGGAAGAACTAAATTTGATCCAAATACTGGTTTTAGACATCTACAAGGATGTTATATTGATCATGATGTCACTGAGGGTAAGCTTAGAAGGTTATTAAAACCCTAATTGACTTCGAAGATCTTTTCAGCAGGATAAAAATTTAATATTTTACTATACCAATTACTAAAATTATTTCTTTCAATTAATGAAACTGTAAAACCACCAAATCCACCACCAGTCAATCTGGCGCCTAGAGCACCACATTCAACTGATCTCTGAACAATTAAATCAACATCTAAAGTAGATGCTTCAAAATCTTTAGAATATGATACGTGACTTTCATTCATTAATTCTCCAAACTCATGAATATTATTTTCTATTAAATTTTTTTTCGCATTAATCACTCTATCATTTTCAAAAACTACATGCTTTGCTCTTTTTGCTATAGTATTATTGTCAAATTTATTTGTTTGAAAATTTTCTTTTTTAACTTCACCTAAATATTCTACACCAAGTTTTTTTTCAGCCTCTTGGAGTTCCGCAAATCTTTCATTATAAGAGCTATCTCTTAAATTTCGTTGTACTTCAGAGTCAATCAAACAAAATTTCCAATTTTCAGGAAAATTAATGAGTTCGTATTCTAAATTCTTACAATTCATAAAAAATGCTTTGCCATGAATACCAATAGAAGAAACCATTTGATCCATTATTCCACCAGAAACATCTATATAGTTGAATTCTACTTTCTTTGCTAATTTTGCAATTTCTGGATCTTTGATTTTTGTTTCAAAAAAAGTATTAAGTGCTTTTAGTGTAGCAACACACAATGCTGAAGATGATGAAATACCTCTTTCTAAAGGTATATCAGATGAAATAAAAATGTTTAAAAATCTAGATGAAATCTTATTTTCATCAAAAAAAATCTGCAAACAACCTTTTATATAATCAGCCCACTCATTGTTGGTTGATTTTTTGAAATCATTGAATGTTTTTTTTTCTTTAAAATGTTGAGAATAAACTATGAATTCATTAGAATTATTTTGAGATATCTCAATGGTATTTTTAAAAGATAAAAGTGTAGGCATGACATATCCACCAGTATAATCGGTATGTTCGCCGATTAAATTTACTCTTGCGTGAGCACTTTCCTTTACTTCTGCGTCTATATTAAATATATCTTTAAAACTCATAAAATTACTAGTTATGACTAATCAAATTAATATATCTTTTACAAATGAAAATAAATTAAAAATTATTCTTGATGATAAATTAGTAGATTCAAATTTGAAACTGTGTTTCTCATTAATTTATTCAATAAAATCTATATCAGGAGGGGAAATAACTAAGCAAATTGGACGTTATTACGAGTTATCTATAAAAAAAAATACAATTTTATTAGATTTACAAATTCCTAAAATTGGTAACTTCAACCTTTCGTGTGGTCCGGAAGGTATTTTCATTATTGATACATTAAACAATAGTAAATTAAATATAAATGTTTCAGATTTGATATTTGAAAAACCAATTAAAAAGAAAACTTATGAAGATTTAAAAACAAAAAATTTTACACCTATTATTCCTGAGCCAGAAAAAATTCATTTACAAAATGAATTTATAAATATTGAAAATAAAACATTTAATCTAAATACAGAAATTGAAATTATTTCTAATTTGCAAAATATTATTTCCAAATTGGATTTTAATTTTACTTCTGAAAAAGGATTTCCAATTTTTTTTAAAAAAGATGATCAGTTATTAAACGATCAATATTTTATGCAGATAACAAAAGATAATATTGAGATTAAATACAATACTTATGGTGGAAAGCTATATGGTCTTATATCTTTAGTTCATTTAATTGATTTCTATCAAACAAAGCTTCCAATTTGTAGAATTCACGATAATCCAAAATATCAATGGAGAGGAATGCATCTCGATTGTGCAAGACAATTCTATACTATTGATGAAATCAAACGTTTATTTAATTACATGGCATTATTTAAGCTTAATAGATTTCATTGGCATTTAACAGATAACGAAGCGTGGAGAATTGAAATTAAAAAATATCCAGATCTAGCATTAAATGGGGGATACAGAGGATATAATTTTAAAATACCACCATTGTACGGAAGTGGTTATGATAAATACGGCGGATATTACTCACAGGAAGATATCAAAGATTTAATTATATATGCAAAAAAATTAAATATCGAAATTATGCCTGAAATTGATTTACCAGCACATTCTTGGGCATTACTAGAAATTATGCCAGAACTTAGAGAACAGTCTTCAAATATAGTTAGTGAAGATGTTGGTTCGTATAAGAATAATACAATAAATCCTTCCTTAGAAAAAACTATAACTTTTTTAAAAGATATGTTGAATGAAGTAAGTAATATTTTCTCATATGATGTAATTCATGTTGGCGTTGATGAAAGACCAAGTAATGCCTGGGAAGGTTCTCCAGCAATTATCGAGTTTATGAAAAAAAATAATATTAAATCACAAGAGGAATATCAAGATTACTATATGAATTTTTTAATAGATTTTCTAAAATCAAAAAATAAAAGAACAGCTGCATGGAATGAGGCGGCAGTGTCTCCTCATATCGATCATGGTGTGGGTGGAAGTGCTGGAAAAATTGATAAATCATGTTTGATCTTTTCATGGGAGCATTCAGATGTTGCAAAAGAAACTACAAATAAGGGATTTGAAACAATACTTTGTCCCGGTCAAAAAACATATTTTGATATGGCTTATAATAATTCAACTGAAGAAAGAGGTATTTGTTGGGCTGCAACTATAGAAGTAAAAGATATTTATGAATGGGACCCAATAAAAGATTTAAATAAATCAGAATTGATAAAAGGGTTACAAGGTCAACTGTGGTCAGAGACAATTACAGATAAAAAATTTTTTGATCAAATGATAAACCCAAGATTAGCAACTTTATCAGAAGTTGCATGGAAAGGAAAAATTTCAAGAAAATGGATAGAATTTCGTTCAGCACTTCTACATTCTATGGATTTTTTAAAAAAATTAGGCTGGCGATATCACAATTTTTAATGTTAAAGTAAAATAAATATGAAAATAGGTGCAGTCGGTTTTGGGAGTAGGACAGCAGGTGTTTATAATGAATTTTCAAAAGTTAATCCAAATTTTGAAATGGTTGCTTATGTAGATCCTCAGCCAATAGGTAAAGATTTTGCTGAGAAAAATAATTTTTTTCCAAATAAATCATATTCAAGTTTAAACGAAATGTTGGATCGAGAGAAACTAGATATGTTAATGATTGGGTCCCCCAATCATTTACATTTAGATCATATTAAGCTTGGATTAAGAGCAGGATTACAAATATTTGCTGAGAAACCTATAGTAATAAGCGAACAAGAAACTTTTGAGTTAGCAAAATTAATAAAAGAATATGGCAAAGAAAGAATTATTGTTGGCTTAGTTTTAAGATATTCACAGCAAGCAAGATCTGTGAGAAAATTATTAGATCAAAATGCTATTGGAAATATAATATCGATTGAAGCTTCAGAACATATCGTACCTTCGCACGGTGCTTTTTTTATGAGAAACTGGAGAAGAAAACAAAAATATTCTGGAGGCTTTATGCTGGAAAAATGTTGTCATGACATTGACTTTTATTCAATCATTACGAAGAGCAGACCTATTAAAGTTGCTAGTTTTGGTTCAAGAAGATCTTTTATACCCGAAAATCTTCCAGAGGGTTCTCATGAACAATATACAAAAGACAGGTTAAAAGGTTGGGAGTCAAAATCAAATGTTTTTGATAGTGATGCTGATATTGTCGATCATCAAGTAGCAATAATAGAATATGCAAATAAAGCAGTACTATCTTTTCATACTAATATGAAAGTTCCAGACGAATTTCGAAGATTTGCAGTCATAGGATCTGCTGGAATGATTGAGGGAGATTTTGTTAAAGGATTTATGAAAGCTCATGATGAAAATAATAATGTACTTATTGATGAAGATTATGGAGCAGCTTTTGGAAAAGAAATTAAAGGTCATTATGGCGCAGATAGCATGATGGCTCAAGACATTAACAATTATTTATTAAAAAATAATAAAGAATTACCAGTTGGTGTAATAGAATGTATGGAGGCAGGAATTGTTGCTATGAAAATTGATGAAGCTAGAAATACTGGTAAAGTAATTGACTTAACAAGCACTTGGGATAAATTCGACTCCCTATTAAATTAGTAATTATGAATCAAAAATTAAAATCATATACCGCCCAAACATATATAGCATATGCACTAATTGCTCCTGCTGCTATTTATATAATTCTTATTGTTGCTTGGCCATTATTAGAAACAATTAGATTATCTTTTACAAATTCTAGTTTAGCAGGAGAAGATTATGTTGGTTTAGAAAATTATCAAAAAATGTTTTCTAGTAAAAAATTTAATGGAATAGTGACCAGAACATTTGTTTGGATGTTTTTTTCAGTCTCTTTAAAACTTATAATTGGTTTAATTGGAGCTGTTTTACTTAATGCTAATTTAAAAGGAAGATCAATTTTCAGAGTGCTTGTAATGCCTCCATGGGTAGTTCCAATTGCAATTGGTATGCTTGGCTGGTTATGGTTATATAACGGGTATTTTGGAATTATCGCAGGTGTAGGTATGCGAACTGGTATTTTGGACGGTCCTTTTGGATTTCTTGCTTACAAACAAAGTGCCTTTATTTCTACAATCATTGCCGATGTTTGGGTTGGAACACCGATGGTAACCGTTTTCTTCCTAGCTGCAATGCAGGGTGTGCCAAGAGATTTATATGAAGCTGCTTATTGTGATGGCGCTTCAAGATGGGATAGATTTTTTAAAATTACATTACCTCAAATTACTCCAGTAATTATTACAATGTCATTATTATCTGCTATTTGGACATTCAACTCATTTGAAATAATTTGGATATTGACAGAAGGTGGGCCAAGAGGTTCTACAACTACATTAATTATCGACACCTATAAGCAAGCATTAGGAAATTATAAATTTGGAAGAGGGGCTGCTAGAGCTGTAGTTGTAATGATTTTATTAATGTTATTTGCAGGCTTTTATCTAGCTTTGCTTGCTAGAATTAATAAGAAAATTTCTCATGAATAAATATAATCCTTTTGAAAAAATATTGATCTATTTTGGCATCTTTGTCTTTATGACTTTTATTCTTTTGCCTTTTATCGAAATGTTTTATGCATCGCTTCGACCTTTAGATCATTTATTTCGCTCACCATACCAATTTTATTCAGACGATTTATCTTTTTGGGCTTATCAAGAAATGTGGAATACGGTACCAATGCTTGGAAGATATATCTTTAATAGTTTTTTTCTGGCTTCCTGCGTTGCTATACTAACTCTTATCTTTGTTATTCCTGCAGCTTATGCTTACGCACGTTTTAAATTTCCCGCAAAGAATACGAGCTTATACATACTCTTAGCAATTAATATGTTTTCAGGAGCAGTAATTTTAATACCGCTATACAAACTCTTAAGGACTTTAGGTTTATTAAATAGTTATCAATCTATGATTATTCCGGGAGTGGCTTTTTTAATACCGACTGCTATTTGGTTACTAAAGTCTTACTTTGAAAAAATACCAATAGATTTAGAAGAGGCAGCTTTTGTAGATGGGGCTTCAAGAGTACAAATACTCAGACATATCATAGCTCCTTTAAGTACACCTGGCTTAGTTGTAGTTGGTATTTATGCATTCATAGGCGCATATGCTCAACAATTTTTGTTCGCAATAACATTTAATCAGAAAAAAGAATATATGCCAATCCCAACAGGGTTATATGAATTTATAGGATATCAAAGCGTTAAATGGAATGAAATGATGGCAGCAGCCTTAGTAGGGATGTTACCAGTTTTATTATTATTTGTATTTTTACAAAAGTATATTGTAGAGGGGCTTACTGCTGGTGCGGTAAAAAACTAAATTGGATAAATATAATATATACGAAAAGATATTATTATATTCAGGAATACTAGTCTTTATGATTTTTATTCTTTTGCCTTTTGTCGAAATGTTTTATGCATCACTTCGACCGTTAGATCATTTATTTAGATCTCCATATCAATTTTATTCAGATGATTTATCTTTTTGGGCCTATAGAGAAATGTGGAATACAGTACCAATGCTTCCACGATATATTTTTAATAGTTTTTTTCTTGCCTCAGTAACTTCTATTATTACTTTGCTTTTTGTAATTCCTGCAGCTTACTCTTATGCACGTTTTAAATTTCCTTTTAAAAATTCTTCACTCTATATTTTATTAGCAATTAATATGTTTTCAGGAGCAGTTTTATTAATTCCTCTCTATAAAGTATTAAGAACATTTGGTTTGCTAAATACATATCAAGCTATGATTGTTCCCGGTGTTGCTTTTTTAATTCCAACTGCAATTTGGCTGCTAAAGTCTTACTTTGAAAAAATACCAATAGATTTAGAAGAGGCAGCTTTTGTAGATGGTGCTTCAAGAGTACAAATACTCAGACACATAATCGCACCTCTTAGTACCCCTGGTCTGGTAGTTGTTGGGATATACGCTTTTATAGGATCTTATGCTCAACAATTCTTATTTGCGATTACATTTAATCAGAAAAAAGAATATATGCCTATCCCTTCAGGGCTGTATGAATTTATTGGTTACACAACAGTCAAATGGAATGAAATGATGGCAGCCTCTCTTGTTGGGATTGCCCCTGTCTTAATAATTTTCCTTTTTCTACAGAAATATATTGTTGCTGGACTCACTTCTGGGGCAGTAAAAAACTAGAAAAATACCCAAAAACTAACTTGCTTCATAGAGCCAGTTAATGTTATCTCTTTTTTATATTTAAATGGAGGAATTATGAATCTCAAAAAACTATCTTCATTTGTTACAATAGCTATACTTTCACTAGTTGGTTTTAAAACTTATGCTGCTGAAGTACACGGAGTATTTTGTGGCGGTGAGCTTCGACCTAATTATGTTGAAATAGCTGATAAGTACATGGAAGACAATCCTGGAGTTACTGTAACTCTAGAGGCTGTTCCTTGGGGAACATGTCAGGATAAAGTAATCAATCTTGCTATCGCAGGTGATCCTGTTGCATTTTCATATGTTGGATCAAGAACTCTAAAAGGTCTTGCAGAAAACGGACATATTTTAGAAACAAATATACCTGCTTCTCAACAAGCAATGTATCAACCAGGTATCCTAAACACAGTTACACACATGGGTAAAACTTGGGGTTTCCCTCATGCGTTTTCAACTAAAGCACTTTTCATGAATTGTGGTCTTTTAGAAAAAGCAGGTGTTGCATGTGAAGGTCCTCAAACTTGGGATGAATTATATTCAATGGCTGAAGCTGTAACAAAAAATGTTGATGGAGCATCTGGAATTGGTCTAGCTGGTAAAGATTTCGATAACACTATGCATCAATTCTTAAATTACCTATACAGTAATGGGGGACAAGTTATTGATCCAGTTACAAACGAAATAACTTTGAATTCATCTAATGCTGTAGAAACATTAGAATTTTATGGAAAATTAGCAAATGTTTCTCAAGAAGGTCCTTTAGCTTGGGAGAGATCTCAATTAACAGAACTATTTAATGATGAAAAAATTGCTATGTATATTAATGGACCTTGGGGTAGAGGTCAGCATAAGGAAGGTCTAGATGTGAAAACAGTTAGAATTCCTGCTGGACCACAAGGAAGTCAAGGTACTCTTTTAATCACTGATAGTCTTGCTGTTTTTTCTAACACTGGTGTTGAGAAAGAGGCAATGGAAATAGCTAGCATAATCGCTTCAGGTGACTCTCAATACAGTCTTGATACTGATTGGGGCTTAACACCAATTATGCAATATCCTCAAATTGGAAATGAAGCTCCGTATAATGAAGATTATTGGATGATGTTTATTGATGCGATCGGTGATGGTGGACCAGAGCCACTGTTTGTAGACTACAAAGCTTTTCAAGCTGTTATGAACTCAATGATCCAAGGAGCAATTCTTGGTGAAGGAGATGCAGCAGATTTAGTAGCTGAAGCTGCTGAAGAGTTAGAAGAATACAAATAATCACATTATTTTGCTAGGGCAATATTTGCCCTAGCATCTAGTATAAAATTTAAATGAGTAAATTAATAAGATCCTATTCATCAAAAATTAATTCAATTTTAAAGAAGATATTAAAAGAAGAGGAAAAAAAATTTCTACAGTGTGCTAAGTTAATTAGTAAATCATATAAAAAAGGTGGGCAGTTATATATTTTTGGAACTGGACATTCTAGATTACTTGGAGAAGAGTCATTTCATAGAGCAGGTGGTTTTGCCGCCGCATGTCCAATAAGAGATGATGATCTAAGTTTTAAAAAAGGAGCAAGAAAGGCTACTGCTTTAGAAAGAACTCCAAATATTGCAAAAAAAGCTCTAGCTAAATATAAAATTACTAGCAAAGATATTTTGATGATTGTATCTAATTCAGGTGTCAATCACGCTCCAGTTGAAGCAGCTTTGATTGCAAAGGAAAAGAAAATAAAAACTATTTCACTAACATCTGTAAAATACTCAAAACAAGCTCCTCTATCTAAATTGAATAAAAGATTATTTGAAATAACGGATATATTCATCGATAATAAGATACCGCCAGGTGATGCAATTATAAATATTAAAGATAACATGGTTGGACCAGCTTCAACAATTACAGGATCTTTTATTTTAAATTCAATTTTAATTGAAGTTGCGAATATCTTAAAAAATGAAAAATTGTTTCCATTCTATATCAGTGTAAATATGCCAAATGCTAAAAAAAATAATGATAAATTAGAGAAAAAATTTAGTAAGATTAATCCTCATTTATAAGTTTTTTTAATTTTTTTAAAAATCAAAAAATTACTATATAAGATATTAAATTTAGATGACTGATCAAAATAAAGTTAGTGGAAAAATTATCAATTATAATTCTTCCTATATTGGCGATGTATATTTCAGTGAAAAAATTATTGAGTTAAAAATAAAGGACTCTGATGATTATAATAATATTATAATTCCTGGTTTTATTGATCTCCATTGCCATGGTGGTAATGGTTTTGATGTAATGGAGGGTTCACAATCAATCATTGAAATGTCAAAGTATCATTTACGACATGGAACAACTTCAATACTGCCAACTACTTGGACTAATACCTTAGAAAATACTATTTCAGCTCTAAAAGGATTTAATGAAATAAAGAAAGATAATGGTAATAATATCCTTGGAGTTCATTTAGAGGGGCCTTTTATTAATCCTAATAAACTTGGTGCTCAACCAAATTTAACTGAGAAACCATCTTTAGAGTTTATAAAAAAAATTCTTGAAATTTCTGATGTAAAAATCATTACTTTAGCTCCAGAAATTGATGGAATGCAAGAATTTATAAATGACTTAGTAAATCTAAATATTAAGATTCAATTTGGCCACACTTTGGCTGACTTTGATTGCTGTGAAAAAATTATGAAAGATCATGAAATTGGTTTTACACATTTGTATAATGCTATGTCTGGTAATGATCATAGATCTCCAGGAGTGTTATCAGCTGCTCTTTTAAAAGGAAAATATGCTGAAATAATTTGTGATAATATTCATGTTAGTAAAGAAGCAATAAAAATTGCAAAAAAATGTATTCCTGGTCTGTATGCGATAACAGATTCTATTAATGCTAGTGGGCTGAATGATGGAGAATATATTTTTGCAAAAAATAATATAAAAAAAGAAAAACATTCAGTAAAAATTAAGTCTGATGGTACTTTAGCAGGAAGTATTATTACTATGGATCAAACTTTTAAAAATTTAATATCAATGGATTTTTCATTAGAAGAAGCAGTTGCTTTAACTAGTTATAATGCTTCTAAATATTTAAATCTTGATAATGTCGGTGTAATTCAAAAAAATTTTTTAAGTAACTTTCTTATTTTAGATAAAGAATTTAATCTTAAAGAAGTTTATTTAAGAGGAAAAAAAATTAATGTCTAGTTCCCAAGTTTTATCGGAAGCACTCTCTATTCCAAATAAAATTAATCATTTTATCTTGAACGATAAAAATAATTACCAGGAAATATCAAGTTTAATTTCAGAAAAAAAAATTGATTATGTGGTTACTGTGGCAAGAGGCACTTCAGATTGTGCTGCTTTGTATTTATCTTATATTTTTGCAAAATATCTTGGTTTACCAACATACAGCATGCCCCCGTCTATAATAACTTTAGAAGAATCAAAATTTGATTTTTCAAGAGCATTAGTTTTTATTATCTCTCAATCTGGAAAAAGTGAAGATTTAGTTGAATGTCATAAAATGGTACAAAAAATGGGAGCAAAGACTATATTAATAAGTAATAACTTAAATAGCCCAATTGCAAACACATCCAATTATTTTTTTGATATAAATGCTGGAGAAGAAAAAAGTGTTGCAGCAACAAAAACTTTTGTTTTGTCTTTATTGATAATTTTAAAGCTTGTTTTTAACACTCTTAATAAAAAAGATATTAATAAGCACATTGAAAAGCTAAGTGATTATTTAATTTTAGATAGTAAAAATCAATGGAATCCAAATATATTAGATAAAACTATAAGTAATGGATATATAATTAGTAGGGGTGTCGGATACGCAATTTCTAATGAAATATCTTTAAAGTTTAAAGAGTTATGTCAAGAAATGATAGAACCTTTTAGTAGTGCTGAAGTAATGCATGGGCCAAAAAGTTTGATACAAAACTCATTCAAATTATTTAGTATATCGCTTAGAGATAAAAGTGGAATGATAGTAGCAAAAGATGCTAGTCAAATTATTTCATTAACCAATCTTTACTATGAAATAACCTATGATAAAAAATCTAACACTGAACTTCTATATAGCCCTAATGATATGATAGAGTTAGATCCAATTATAGTTCTATCAAAATTTTATCCATGGGTAGTTAATTACTCTTTTCAAAAGGGATTAGATCCAGACAATCCTAGATATTTAACTAAAGTAACACAAACATTCTAATTTGAATAATATTGATATAGCAATTATTGGAGCAGGTTCTGCAGGAAGTATAATAGCAAATAAACTTCTGACTAAAACTAATTTTAATATAGCCCTTATTGAGGCTGGGCCTAAAGATAACAATCCTATTATTGACGTTCCTCTTGGTTATGGAATGACATTTTATAATAAAAAAATTAATTGGAACTTCTACTCAGAAAAACAAGATAATTTATTCAATAGGCAAATATATTATCCGAGAGGTAAAGTTTTAGGTGGCTCTGGCTCAATAAATGCAATGGTCTATGCAAGAGGATTAGAAACAGATTATGAAAATTGGGGTAGCAATAAGGAATGGAGTTTTGAAAATATAAAAAAAGTATACAGTTCTATGGAGCAACAAATAAATCATGATAAAGAATTTCTTACAAAAGAAAAGATTCCAGTAAATAATGTAAGTAAGCATCATCATCCAATTTTAGAATATTTTTTTAATGCTAGTAATGAAATTGGTATTAAAAAAAATACAAATTTAACTACATCAATCGAAAATCAAGTAGGTCATTATAATATTAATACTTACAATGGTACTAGACATTCATCATCAAAAGTATTTTTAAAGCCTGTATTAAAAAATCCAAGACTTACAACATTAGACAATACTCAAGTTAAAAATTTAATAATTAAAGATAAAAAAATTACTGGTATTAAAATTCAAAATAAATCAACAGAACAAATCATACAATTATCTCATGGAGCAATTTTATGTTCTGGTTCTATAATGACACCTTATTTGTTAATGCATTCTGGTATTGGTGATAAAGAACATTTAAAACAATTTGATAAAGAAATAGTAATTAATAATTCTAATGTTGGAAGAAATCTTCAGGATCATCTTGGGTTAGATTATTTATTTAAAACTCACCATCATTCACTAAATAAATCGTTAGGAACTTGGCCAGGCAGAATTACTTCTGTATTAAAATATATTTATAATAGGAAAGGACCATTATCACTAAGTATTAATCAGTCTGGGGGATATGTAAATTGGAATTCAAAACATCATTATCCCAACTTGCAGATATATTTCAATCCATTGACTTATTCTATTACTCATAAAAATAAAAGACCTCTTCTAAAAACTGACAAATTTAATGGTTTTATTATTGGTTATAATTCTTGTCGACCAAAAAGTTTGGGTAGAGTTGCATTGAACTCTCCTAATTTTGAAGATGCTCCATTAATTGATCCAAATTTTCTATCACATGAAGAAGATATATATGATGTTAAATGCGCAATTAATTTTTCTCAAGTTTTGGCGAATACAAATAGTATAAAAAAAATAAGAAATGAAAGTGTTAAGCATGATCTTTTAAATGCTACTGAAGAAGAAATGATTGATCACTTTAAATCTAATGCAGTTTCTATATATCACCCTTGTGGTACTTGTAAAATGGATGAAGATCCTAAAAAGGGAGTTGTTTCTGAAAGATTAAAAGTTCATGGAATGGAGAATCTTTGGATTGCTGATGCATCTGTTTTTCCAAATATTACTTCTGGCAATATAAATGCCCCTGTAATGATGCTTGCTAATCTTGGAAGTAAATTTATTATTGAGGATTTAAATAAGATTTAATTCATGAAAATAGTTAAACTTGAAACATTCACAAAACCATATGTAAGTTTTGTAAAAATAACAGTTGAGGATGGTTCAATTGGTTATGGTCAAATGTCAACATATCATGCAGATATTACAGCTCAAATTTTTCATAAACAAGTTGCACCTTGGGTTTTAGGAAAAGAATATTTTGATTTCGATGATTTAGAAGATTTTATCTTTGAAAGAGAGCATAAATTTCCAGGATCTTATCTTTTACGTGCAATTGCTGGTTTAGATACAGCTTTGTGGGATTTGAAAGGTAAAATCGAAAGTAAACCTGTAGTCTCATTGATAGGAGGATCTCCAGGAAATTTAAGAATATATGGTTCATCAATGAAAAGAGATATTACACCAAATGATGAAGCAAATAGATTTAAAAAACTCTTTGATGAAAAGGGTGTTGATGCATTTAAATTTAGAGTTGGTTCTGAATGTGGAAGAGGGATCGATGAATGGGAAGGAAGAACGCCTAGTATAGTAAAAACAATAAATTCGACTCTAGATAAAAGTGTAATTAAGATGGTCGACGCAAACAGTTGTTATAACTCTGTTCAGGCAATAGAAATTGGGAAACTTTTAGAAGATAATGATGTTACTCATTTTGAAGAACCTTGTCCTTACTGGAAACCAGAAGAAACTAAAAAAGTTACTGATAGTTTGAAGATAGATGTTACTGGAGGAGAACAAGATTGTGATCTGAGAATTTGGAGAGATATGGTTAACAGAAAAATTGTAAATATTTTTCAGCCAGATGTTATGTACATGGGAGGATTAACAAAAGCTTTGAAGGTTGCGAAAATTATTGAAAAAGGTGGTTTTATATGTACTCCACATACAGCTAATTTATCTTTAGTAACAATTTGTACAATGCATTTTTTAAAAGCAATAAATAATTCAGGTCCCTATCTTGAATTTTCAATTGAAGGTAAAGATTATTATCCATGGCAACAGAATTTATTTTTAGGTGATCCTTTTGAAATATCTAATGGAATGGTTAAAATTGAAGATACTCCTGGTTGGGGTATCGAGATTAATCCTCATTGGTTAGAGAAATCAGAATATAAAATGACGGAAATATAAAATAATGATTAAAAATATAATTTTTGACTTTGATGGAGTAGTTGTTGATAGTGAAGTGCTAGCCTCTAAAGCATTCTCTAAATATTTTAGTAAATTTGATAAAACTATAAAAGAGGAGCAATTTTATAAATATGCTGGAAAAAAAACTGTTGAAGTAATAGATTTATTATCTTCTAAATATAAGATTGAAAATAAAGAAAAATTTACAAATGAAATATTTGATATTGTTTCAGAAGTTTATTCCAAGGATTTAAAACTAGTTGACGGAGTAAAAGATTATATTAGTAAATCAGATAGAAATCACTTTATTGGATCTAACAGTAATAAGGATAGAATTCTCAATGGATTGAAGCTTGTTGGGTTAGAAAAATTTTTTTTAAGTGATCAGGTTTACTCATTCGATATGGTTAAAAGACCAAAACCTGATCCAGATATATACTTAAAAGTTTTAAATGATAATTCACTTAATAGAGAAGAGTCAGTCATAATCGAAGATAGTGGAGTAGGTGTTAAAGCAGCAAATTCAGCAGGAGTAAGGGTATTTGGTCTTACCGCAGGCAAACATTGGCATTCAAATAGAGATAAAAATGAATTATTTGACAATGGTGCTTTGAATGTATTTAGTGATTATGTAAGTTTAGGTAAAGCAATAGAGGAACTTTAAATGGGACCAGATGTAAAAGGAAATCCACTTTATATTTCAGTCTATCTTTTGATAGCCTCCTACATTTTAGGTGAATTTATTTTTCCTAAATATCCACTTCTATTTATTCTTAATCTTTTTGGATTATTAATTATAATTTTAATGCCAATTGTATTTTTTTCCTCAAGAAATGCATTTAATGCACATGAAGAAAAATTACTTCCTCAAACTGAAACAAATAGAATTATAAAAACTGGAATTTATGCTTACTCTAGAAATCCTATTTATTTATGTTTTGTTTTATTTCATTTTGGTATGTTTCTTACTTTTGAAAACATTATGTATTTTATTTGTTCAATAGGATTATTTTTTTGGTTAAATAATTTTGTAATATATGAAGAGGAAAAATATTTAAAAGGTAAATTTGGTGATGAATTTGAAAGATATTGTAATTCAGTTAAAAGGTGGATTTTTTTCTAGTTAAAATTTATTGAAGAAATTTTATGATTTTTTTCAAATTTAATAACAATTTGAGCTTTTTTATTTAGATCCTTCATCATCCATTTAGTTATCTTCTCATAATGTTGAACAAAATATTTAATTTCATTTGGAGTCATTCTTTTTGATTTTTTATTTTTTGATTGATTACTTTTTTCCTGCTTTAACCGCCATTTAAAAACATTATCAAAAGAGGATGTTTTCAAAAAAATAAGTTCATCAAATAATTTAAATAATTTTCTATATTCTAATTTTAATTTATTATTATAGAAATTTCTCCATTGATATTCTGGATCATAAATTTTTTCTAAATTATTTATATTTTTATGAAGAATTTTTTTTGGAATTGCTGAACTTCCACAACACCAACCTTCTAAGAAAAGAATATCACATTTAGTTTTAGTTATTTTTGTTGATTTAATCGTGTCATCAATCAACTTATCAAATAGAGGGGTTGTGATAGGGTATTTACTTTTACTGAATTGTTTAATATTTTTAAATAATTTTTCAATATTATGTGTCCCTGGAACACCTCGAGTTATTAACAATTTATGTATTTTTTTTGATAATTGTAATCTTTGTTTTCTTGATAAATAATAATTATCTAAACTTAGCAAAAGTATTTTCTTATTATAAAATTTTTCAATAGTTTTAGAGATGATATTAATAAATGATGATTTTCCAATACCTTGAGAGCCTCCAAATAGGAATTTTTTTGATTTACTAAAGCAAATATAATTTATCAACGGAACTAATTTATCCTCTATGTACTTTTTGGAATATTTTTTATTATATGTATTCTGTATTTCTATTTGAATATAGTCTATTAGTGCACTCATTTAATATTTATTTATAAACAAAATACTTATACATGAAATTTATTTTTGATTTAGTTGGTTTTTTAAATATACATTTAATTAGGTCTGAAATAATAATTCAAGAAATTAAGAGATTTAATTAATTTAATTATGAATGTAATTTTTGATATTTTAGTTATTGGAGGGGGTATTAATGGTGCTGGAATTGTAAGAGACGCCTCAGGTAGAAATTTAAAAGTTTGTTTGGTTGAAAAAAACACAGTTGGGTCAGCCACTTCGTCTTGGTCTACAAAATTAATACATGGTGGATTAAGATATCTTGAAAATTATGAATTTCGCCTTGTACGAGAATCTCTAAAGGAAAGAGAGGTAATTAAAAAAATTGCCAGTAACATAACGACACCATTACCTTTTATTATACCTTATCAAAAATCTTTAAGACCTAAATGGTTAATTAAATTAGGATTATTTTTGTATGATAATATTGGTGGCAAAATGACTATTCCAAAATCTTCAACTATAAATATCAAAAAGGAAATTCCAAATATATTAAAAGATGAATTTAAAATTGGTTTCCAATATTATGATTTACAAGTTGATGATAAAAAACTTGTTCAGTTAAATGTTGAAGATGCA
>CACNCW010000003.1 GCA_902619055.1 uncultured Alphaproteobacteria bacterium | reverse complement strand
TAAAACACCTTCAAGATCATCCATCACTTGAGCAACGGTGTAATTAGGATCATTTCTGAATTCAGAAATGATATCATCCCAAGCACTTGTAAATGCAGGTGTATTCCAATCATCACTTTCTCTCATAATTGCATCAGGATTTTGAATTAAATCTAAACCCATTTGCATACAAGCATCAGCTGCAGAAGTATCTACATCTAGTCTCATTGGTAATGATCCCTTAGCATTATTAAATTTAGCTTGTACTGTTGGATTTACCATCATACTAGCCATAGCTAATTGTACATCCTTCACTTTTGGATCGTCGTTTTTTGGGAATACAAATACATCACCACCAAGTGCAACATATTTTTCTTTTCCTGGAATAACACAAGAATAATCTACCATAGCTTCTTTACCTGCTACAGCAAACTCACCTCTTGCCCAGTCTCCCATAACTTGCATTGCAGCTTTACCTTCGATAACCATTGCTGTTGTATCATTCCACAATCTTCCAGGTGATCCTTCATCAGTAAATGTATTTAGTTCTCTGAAAGTATTTAAAACTGATTCAAATCTACCATCTCTAAATGCATCAACATCTTTATCTCTATAAATTGATTGCATTAACGGAAAGCCCATTATTGAAGACGCAACAACATCAAACATTCCAGATTCTTGCCATCCTTGTCCACCAAGTGCTAAAGGAATAATTCCTGCATCTTGTATAGTTGGAGCACCAGCTAAAAATTCTTCAAATGTTTGAGGTACTGGTAGACCAACTTGTTTATATACATCGTTGTTAATCCACATCCATTGCCAACTGTGAATGTTTACTGGTACACAATAAAATTCACCTTCAAATTCGCAAGTTTCGATTAGTTCAGGTGGATAAATAAAATCTCTCCATCCTTCAGCAGATGCAACTTCTTCAAGTGATTGAAGTAAGCCCTGCTCGACTAAGTCTACAAATTGTTTTGAAATATTAAACTGTGCTGCAGTTGGTGGATTTCCACCAATAATTCTGTTTACAGTTGTTCCTCTTGCATTGTCACCACCAGTAATAGCAGTATCAATCCAAGTGTTGCCCATCTCTTGCCAAGCTTCTGCAAATTGAGAAATAGCAGCTTGTTCTCCACCAGATGTCCACCAGTGAATAACTTCAGCTTCCATATGCCCTGCAGCTTTAGAAACATTAGTGAAAGATAGGGGTAAAAATAAAGTTAAAAGTATTGAAAAAAATTTTTTCATTTTTCCTCCCTTTGATTAATTATAATATGACATTCAATATCTAAACAACAAAGTCAACCAGATAAATTAACGCAATTTGTTAGTAATATTAGAGAAGATTCAACCAATTAATTTCTTCTTGGCTCAATTCAATATCAAGACAAGGAAGAGTTGTATCTAACTCTTTAACAGATCTAGGGCCAATTAATGCAAAAGAGGGAAAAGACTGGTTTATAGTCCAGCTTGCTGCAATATTATGAGCAGAACAGCCTTTTTTATTAGCTAGTTCCATAGCTCTTTTTTTTCTTTCTCTATTATCTTCACTATCATAGCAACTAATAGGACCACTTGAATTCTCACCTGGTGCTCGGTATGTTTCAGCCTTAGTAATTTTATCTTCAATTTCTTGTGTTATATTATCTGGTAAAAAATAACCTCTTGCTTGACTAGACCAAGACATATGAGATTTTTGTGAAGAATTTAGGTATGCCAATATCTCTTCAGTATTAGATGATAAGCAACCATTCCAAAGAGGCTTAATCATTTTAGCTAGTGCTAAATTATTATTTAAAATTGACATTTCTTGTTTATTATTTTTTTCTGCCCATTCATTTGCTTCTTTAAATCTTTGTATTGTCCAATTTGAACCACCAAATATTTTGATTCTACCTTTTTCTTTTTCCTGATTCAAAACATCCATAAATTCATCAATTGGATAATCAGTATTATCTCGGTGCATGATATAAATATCAACATAATCTGTATTCATTCTTTCAAGAGAGATTGTTAATTGTTTTGAAATAGCTTCAGGATTGCAATCAGGTGTGTGTGCACCTTTTCCAAGTATTAAAACATCTTTTCTGTTGTTATTGTTTTTTAACCATTGTCCTAAAACTTTTTCGTGATTACCGCCACCATAGATGAATGCTGTATCAAACATATTACCACCGACTTCAATCCAATGATCCCACAACTTTGAAGCTTCGTTAATATCATCTTGGTTATCACACCCCATAACAAGTTTGGAAATGTCTTTATCTATTCCTTCTATTCTATCATATTTCATATTTCATCCTGTGGTAGTTTATAATTTACTTTCTCTCTCCATATATCAAGAGCTTGAAGATTTCCTAATGTATCTTCCCAGGTCATTGCTGGATGAGGTGGCTGTGTTTTTTCTTTTGCAATACATTGACTTGCAAGTTCTCCTTCGAAGAAAAACAAATGCTCTGGTCCTTTAACATCTATAATTTCTTCATTACCATTTTTTGTAATAATTATTTTAGCATGATAAGGCCCACCTTCTCTTCCGGGCATCCATGGATCTGGCAACGCAATTGTACCTTCCGATCCAGAAATAACTGCATTATTTTTCATACTTTCCATAACTGCTGTTGAGACTTTTGCTTTGATGCCATTTTTGAATTCTAAATTTGCATGTGCAACTTCATCAACTCCTGTTTCTCCTATTTTCGCTTCGGCATCTATAAATTTAGGTTCCAAAAATTTTTCACCAGTTGCTACACCAGCAATTAATCTAGAAAAAGAAATAGGATAAAGACCAACATCAAGAATACCTCCACCAGCTAAATTTTTATTAAATAATCTGTGATCTGGTATAGTTTTACCCATATCAAAACCAAAAGAAGCTTCAATTGATGTGATATCCCCTATCGTTTTATTTTTTATTACCTCTAAAAGTTTTGGAATTTGTGGATGACAACGATACATAAAGCCTTCCATATAAAAAACTCCAGCTTCTTTTACTGCCTCTATAATTTTTTTACCTTCAATTAAATTTACAGCACCTGGTTTTTCACAAAGAACATGCTTTCCTTTACCTGCAGCTTTTATTGTCCATTCAGCGTGCAAAGTATGTGGTGTGGAAATATAAATAGCATCGATATGTTCTGAGTTTACAATATCATCATAATTATCAAATCTAAAATCTGGATGAATATCGTATTTATCACCAAAGTTTTTTCGACGATCATCATTTTTACTTGCTATACTAACCAGCTGCCCGGAGTAAGAACCTTTTAGTCCGTCTGCAAAATTATTTGCTATGCTTCCTGGCCCAATAATTCCCCATTTAATTTTTTCCATATTAACCTTTAACAGCTCCAGCTGATAAGCCTGCAATGTAATATTTTTGAACAAAAGAAAAAATAACTATAATTGGAATTGTCGTTAAGGTTGCAAAAGCCATAGCTTGTCCATACTGCGGCTCTTGTCCAACACTAAGCGCAAATACTTCCGTCATGCCGAGCGGGATAGTGTAATTAAGGTCATCCCGTAATATTATAAGAGGCCATAAGAAACTATTCCATGAATTAACAAATGTAATTATTGCAAGAGTGGCAATACCAGGCCAAACAAGAGGGACAACTATTTGCCAAAAAATTCTAAACTCACCAGCCCCATCTGATCTTGCTGCTTGAATTAATTCATCAGGAACAGACGTTATGAATTGTCTCATCATAAAAATTCCTATAGCAGGAGCAACAAAAGGGATGATTAGTCCCGATAAAGTATCATTCATTCCCATTCTACCCACTAAAACATAAAGAGGTATCATTATAATTGGAAAAGGTATCATTGCAGTTGCTACCATAAATATGAAAAGCCTGTTTTTTCCCTTAAAGTTATATTTTGCAAATGCGTACCCGGCTAAAGTACATAAAAAAATTGTTAAAATAGTAACAGCAATAGCAACAAAGAAGGAATTGAATATCCATAAACTTGCTGGAAACTCAGTAAACAGTTTTGTTACATTTTCCCAATTAGGACTTTTAGACCACATTATTGGAGGCCATGCCATTATTTCTGCTGTTGATTTTACTGAGGAGGTAAGCATAAAAGCATAAGGTATAAGTGTTATCAAACCTATAATTGTAATTATAAAATTTAATGAATATTTACCAATTTTTGGAGATAAAGATTTTTTACTAGAACTAGAAGACTCTATTGGAAAAATATTAGCAATAAAATCTATAATAGGAGATAAAATTCTCTCAATAAAACTTTTTTTAGCGTCCTGGTCTAAATTGGATGCAAATGATCTAAATTGAAATAATGATATAGCTAAAATACAGATGAACATAAATACACCAATAGATGAACCGAACCCTAATTTGAGTTGATTGAAACCTCTTTCCATCATGTAAACAACCATTGATTTAGCATGAGTTGGAACATCGTTTCCACTATACATAACAAATACATCCTCGAATATCTGGAATGAGCCAATAGAAACAATTATACAAACAAATAGTGTTACTGGTGCTAGTTGAGGAAGAGTAACATACCAAAATTGATGCCAAGCCGTTGCACCATCTATTTTTGCAGCTTCATACAAAGTTCTGTCTATAAATTGCAAACCAGCTAAAAAATAAATACAGGTCAAGCCAGTCCATCTCCATATTACTAACATCATGACAGACCACTTTGATGTTGCTGAAGACTCAACCCAATTGATTGGTTCAATTCCAATAAATCCAATTACATAATTAAGTAATCCAAATTCACTATTTAATATCATCTTGAAAGTTAATGCAGCCGCAACAACAGAAGTAACAATCGGTGAGAAAAATACTAAACGCCAAAAAGGTTTTAGTTTTAAGCTATGACTATTTAGAGCAAGAGCTAATAAAAGAGCTAGAGGAATAGTAATAAATACACTGCCAGCAGAATAAAATACTGTATTTTGGAAAGTTTCCCAAAAGTTTTGGTCTTTAAAAAATAAATATTCAAAATTTCCCCACCCCCTAGGTTTAGGAGCTTTTACACCTTTCCATTTGTAAAAAGCTAAAATAAAAGAAGCTATGGTAGGTAATAGAAAAAAAATTGTAAAAATAATATAAAATGGAGATATAAAAAAATACGGCGCAACCTTTTCGGGTCTTAATCTTCGACTATTACTCACAACTGACATATTATTATTTTGATTTTATTTTTAAAAAGCAGGGTAAAAACCCTGCTTTAAAAATTATCGTCTATAAAAAGTCAAGTTCATCCTGAACTTGTGAAATGAACCTTTCATGCGCTTCTTCAGCCGTGATTTCTCCATTAGCTAGTAATGTTGTTAAATCACGAGAAACACTATCAATAATAGCTCGACCAACATGCTGATAGTCATCAGCACTTGAACCAGCTACAGAAATGAATGGTTCAGCAAATTTTTGACCTCCATAAAAATCAAACTTTTTGTCAGCAATTCTAGGATCCTCTAGCGCTGATAGTAAAGTAGGCATTCCTCCAAAGAAATCATATTTAGCTATTTGACCTTCATAAGAAAAATATGCAAGTTCAAGAAGTTTTTTTGCTACATCTACAGCTTCTGAAGATTTATGAATTGCAAATCCAGTTCCACCCCAGTGAAAAGTCTTATACCCTTCATCTCCCCAAGTAGGAAGAGGGGCAACTCTCCATTCACCAGATTGTGTATCTTTTACTGTAGGTTGTAAACAACAGTTATTGTACCAGTCAGGCGCCATAGTTCCTACAGTTTGCTTTGAATTGTAAAGAACACCAGGTGTTTGACCCCAATAGTCAGTCGTATAATTAATAACTCCAGATGCAAAAGCTTCTTCTTGGTATTTTAAAACTTCCATGAAAAGATCTTCGTCCATTTCAAATTCACCATCTTCATTAAAGAATTTACCACCAGCTTGCTGGTACATACCGATAAATCTCAATTCAGAAAGCATCATTGAAATACCATCTTTAGCTAAAATTTTTCCTGTTTCCATAAACTCATCCCAAGTTTTAGGAACTGATTTACCATAACTTTCAAGAATGCTTGGATTATAGTAATAAACCATATAACAACCTTCACTCTCGATACCGTAGATTTCACCATTTGTATGAGTCCAAGCTGCTACTTTTCCTGGATTCCATTGAGACATATCACCGTACATATCAGTCAATGGTACGAAGTTATCTGAAATGATATCATCAACCATAAATAAACCAAATCCACTAATCTCTATTCCTAAAAGATCAGTATGTTCAGATCCTGAAGCAATCGCCGTTAAACTGTTAGTAGCCATATCAGGCGTAACTTGGAAATCAAAAGTAATATTATCATCTGGAAATGCTGCTTGTACTTCCTCAAGATAAGTATTGAAATAATCAACATAGAGCTGGTTATGCGTCCACATTGAAAGTGTAACATCCCTAGCATTAGAAGCTGATGAAAAACCAACTAAAACTGCAAGAGACAAAATTAAGGATTTAATTAATTTCATTTATTCCTCCCTTTAATATGTCTTTTAAAAGTTATATTGATCAAAAAATCAAGATAAAAAAAGGTATTTAACTATTAAATAATCTTGTTTTTTTTAATTATTTGGTGAAAGAACTTGCCCGTGAGGCATTACTATTTTTTTTTGAAATTCAGTGAGATTTGAAAGTAGTTTTTTTGAAGGTCGATAAGGGTGTCTGAAGAAACCCCAAGAAGGTCCATATCTGTAAACAACAATTCTTCTTTCTCCCTTATTTGTTCTTTTTGCAGAACCATGACAAAGTGAATCAACAAATAATAGTCCGTCACCAGCTTTTAAATAAATTTCTTTTGAAGCTGTCATATTCTCAGCAGATGTCACTTTTCCTTTTTTCATAGAATGTTTTTCAAATTCTGGATGACGTATATTTGATTTATGAGAAGAAGGTATAATAATTGTACCACCATCACCAGGACCGATATCTTTTAGTGCTAATAAAATATTTACTTGTCCGCAATGAAACTTTCCTTCTTGAAATCTATAATGATTTCTTTGAAGTCCTTCATGATGACCAGAGTGAATTCCTATAGCTTCACCCGGCCCTCTTATATTAGCAAAGTTTTCATCAATAAATAAAGGTCCATGATGTTGATCAAAAGTATTTTTACCTCCAACAAAATGAAGCATATGATTTATCCATGAAGGATGATCAATTAATTTTTCAAACGGTTTTCCAGCTTCATAAATTTGTTGAAGATTTAAACCTTCTTTACCACCGTAATTATGACCATGAACATATCCAGCCCATTCATTATTTTTTAAATTTTTTAATTTATCTAAAATTTTATTAAGATCTTTTAGTTCTTTTTTAGTTAATGCATTTTCAATTATTAAATATCCATTTAGATCAAACAAATATTCATCAAGCTTTGAAACTTTTTTCATATTTATTATTTGAAGCAAAAATTATTTTTTTTCAATTAAAATTAATTAATGACTGCTTTAAATTCACCAGATTTATATCTTGTAGCCATTTCTCCCAAAGATATGGAATTAATAGAAGAGGCATTCCCTGCTGTTCCAAATTCTTGAAGTCTACTCTTTACGACTTCTTTCATTGCGTCTTTTGAAAGTAATAAATATTTTCTAGGATCAAATTGAGAGGGGTTTTCATGGAAATATTTTCTCACTGCAGCTGTGGCTGCTAATCGTAAATCTGTATCAACATTAACTTTTCTAACACCATGTTTAATACCTTCTTGAATTTCGGAAACAGGCACACCATAAGTTTCTTTAATTTTTCCACCATATTTATTAATAGTTTTTATTAATTCTTGTGGTACAGAAGATGATCCATGCATAACTAAATGAGTATTTGGAAGTCTTGAATGTATTTCTTTAATTCTATCGATTGCTAAAATATCACCTGTAGGTGGTCTAGAAAATTTATATGCACCATGACTTGTTCCTATGGCAATTGCGAGAGCATCAACATTTGTAGCTTTAACAAAATCAGAAGCCTCATTTGGATCTGTTAACAATTGGTCATGATCAAGTTTACCTTCTGCTCCAACACCATCTTCTTTTTCACCAGTTCCAGTTTCTAAAGAGCCTAAACATCCAATTTCACCTTCTACTGACACTCCCAATGCATGAGCCATATCCGTAGTTTCTCTTGTAACTCTAACATTATAATCAAAATCTGAAGGTGTTTTTTGATCATCTAATAAAGAACCATCCATCATTACGGAGGTAAAACCTAGATCGATGCAATTTTTACAATCTGATGGAGAACCACCGTGATCTTGATGTAAAACAGTTGGGATGTCTGAAAACTCATCCATTGCTGCTTCAACTAATTTTTTAACAAAAATTGGTCCAGCATATTTTCTAGCAGCTCCAGACGCTTGAAGAATTACAGGGCTATTTAATTCTTTAGCCCCTTCCATTATTGCTCTTATTGCTTCTAAGTTATTTACATTAAAAGCTGGTACACCATAATTATTTTCAGCAGCATGATCTAATACTTGTCGAAGCGAAATTAATGACATATGTCAACTCTAATAAACATAATAATAATTAATTCAACTAAACAGTGAAAGAAATTTTAAAATATTCTTGCCTAATTTTTTTATATGCATTGTCACATAGTTATTTAGCAACATGTTTTGCTATTGATTTAAAAATAAAAGGTTATGAAGAACGTTACATAGGTCTATCGTTATCATTATGGGGTATTGGAGTTATTTTAGGAGCATTATTACATAATTTAATAAGAAAAAAATTAAATTTGATTTCAACAATTTTGTATGGTTCATTGATTCAATTTACATTCTCATTAATTTTTTTATTTGATCAAAATACTTTCCTTGTGGCTTTAATGCAATTTGTTATGGGTATAACAAGCACAATTAATTCATTAACGCTTGAATCATACATCAGCTCTAAATTTAAAAAATCATCTGGTTTCTACATATCTTTATTTTGGTCATCTGCTGGATTAGGCGCAATTACTGGAAGTCTATTTATTGCAATTAATGGTATAAATAATTTTACCTATTATTTAGCTGTTTTATTTTTTCTTATGCATTTTATTCCAATCTATTTATTTCGTTTATCTATTAGTAAAATTGCCATTGAAAACCTTAGTCTTAAATTATCTAAAAACGTTTTAAGTAAAATTAAATATTTACTTTTTTGTGTAATATTATTTGGTGTATGTGATGCTGGATTCAGTTCTTTATTTCCATCTTACTTATTAGAAGAAAATTATAGTGATAAGCAAATTGGAAGAATTAATTTTTTAGCAGGAGCAATAGCATTATTTTTTTATCCATTTATGGGTAAGCTAGTTGACAATTATAATAAAACTATAATTTTTAATTCATTTTGCTTCATTAACTTAATTAACTTATTAGTACTTTATTCAATTAGTGATTTTTATATTTATGTAATTTGTGTTGCTTTTTACTATTATACCATTGGGACAGTTTTTTTAATTACATTTAATATTGTTGGAAAAAAACTTGAAGGAGGAGTTATAGTTTTTGGAATAGCAGGACACTATATAAGTGAGAATATCGGGAGTTTTCTTGGACCTAATCTTATTGGAAATATTATTAATATAAATATAAATTATTTCTTTTTAGTTTTTTTTGTTATCTATATTTTAATTATAGGATTATTTAATTTTAATAATTTTAAAAGACTATAAAATAATAAACTATGGAAAAAAATTTAAGTATAGCTCTCATAGGCTTAGGTTTTGGAGCTGATTTTATTCCGATCTATCTTAATCATCCATTAGTTAGAAAATTAACAATTTTTGATACAAATATTCAAGTTTTAGAAGAGGTTGGAAATCGATTTGAATTGGCAAATAAAGCTAGAAGCTTTGAAGAAATACTTGATGATGAAAGTATTGATGCAGTACATTTAGTAACACCAATACCTCTACATGCTAAACAAACAATTGATGTCTTTCAATCTGGTAAACATTGTGCTTGTACTGTACCAATGGCAACAAGTATTAAAGATCTATTAGAAATATTAAAAGCTCAAAAAAAAAGTAATAAAGTTTATATGGGAATGGAAACTGCAGTTTACACACGTCATTTCATATACGCACAAGAAATGTTAAAAAATGATAAAATTGGAAGAATTCAATTGCTTAGAGGAGCGCATTATCAAGATATGGAAAAATGGCCTTCTTATTGGATGGGATTACCACCTATGCATTATGCTACACACGCAATTTCTCCTGTTCTTGCTTTAGCCAATACACATGCCAAATCTGTACATTGTTTTGGTTCAGGAGTTATGCGTAAAGAACTAATAAATCAATACAATAATCCTTACCCAGTTGAAACGGCAATTTTTGAATTAGAATATGATACACCTCTTGCAGCTGAAGTAACACGAAGTTTATTTCATACGGCAAGAGATTATACTGAAAGTTTTAATATATACGGAGAAAAGGGAACGTTTGAATGGCAGCAACTTGAAAATGATAATCCTATAGTATTTGAAATGAACCCAGATGAAAAATCTTCACATATTCCAAGCTTGGGCAGAGGTAATAAAATTACTTTTGAGCATATCAATGTACCAGATCGCCAAGATTTACTACCTAAAGAAATAGCTCGTTTTACTAAAGAAGAAATATTTAATAAAGATAAAGAGCATCTTAGTTTCATTCAAGGTGGTGGTCATCATGGATCTCACCCACATCTTGTTAATGAATTTGTTATAAGTATTCATGAAAATCGGCAACCATGGCCAAATGGAACAATTACTGCTAATTGGACGGCAGCAGGAATTTGTGCACATGAATCCGCAATGGATGGTGGTCGCAAAATATTAATTCCAAATTTTCAAAAAGATTTTGAATAAAATACTTTAAATGGTGGGCCCTCAGGGACTTGAACCCCGGACCACCCCGTTATGAGCGGGGCGCTCTAACCAACTGAGCTAAGAGCCCTTTTTTTTTACCTTATAGATTATTATAAATATTTTAATAATAGTTATTTTAGGAAATAAACATTTTTTTAACTGCATTGTAAAAATCATCAGTTACAGTAAAATAAAAGCCATTTTCCTCATGTAACGAATTGTTTCCATGACCATTTTCAGTATGAAAATCTGTAAGATGCTTAAAAAAATTATTTATATCTGGAATTTTATATTTTCTTCCGTCATCACTTGTTACAAAATAGTTTTTACTATTCACCTATAACCTCAAAAGCTGATTGAACTAATTGTTTGGTATAGTCGTTTACTGGATTATCGAGTACATTTTTAGTAATTCCTTCTTCAATTACTTTTCCATCTTTCATAACCAAAGTATAATGACACAGCGATCGAATTACTTTCAAATTATGGCTAATGAAAATATATGACAAATTGTGATTTCTTCTTAAAGATCTCAACAAATCAATAATTTGTGCCTGAATAGATAAATCCAAAGCAGAAGTTGGTTCATCAAGTAAAATAAATTCTGGATTTAAAATTATAGCTCTAGCAATCGCAATTCTTTGCCTTTGGCCGCCTGAAAATTCATGAGGGAAACGATGAAGGACAGCTTCATCAAGATTTACTTCATTTAGTGTTTTTTTTATTAAATCGTCTTTTTCTTCTTTTGATAAATCTTTTCTATTTATTTCTAATCCCTCGCCTATTATTTGTTTTATTGTATGTCTAGGATTTAAAGATGAAAAAGGATCTTGAAAAACAATCTGCATATGTTCTCTTAAATCTTTTAATTGCTTAGTATTATAATCTTGTATTTCTTCATCTTTAAAAAATATTTTTCCAGAATTTATATCTTGTAGTTTTATAAGTGACATTCCAAGTGTGCTTTTACCTGATCCACTTTCTCCAACAATGCCTATGGTTTCACCATAACGCGCTTTAATATCAACATTATTTACTGCAATTAATTCTGTTTTCTTTTGATTAAAAAAATTCCCTTTTTTCAATGTAAATTTAACAGTACATTGCTGTCCTTGTATTATATAATCTTCATTGCTTGCATCATAAGGATCGGGTTCACCACTTGGTTCAGAATTAATTAAATGTTTTGTATATTCATGCTGAGGATTATTAAATACATCTTCTGTAATACCTCTCTCAACTATTTTTCCATATCGCATTACACATATTCTATCACTAGTTTTTCTTACAACAGTTAAATCATGTGTAATAAGCATAATTGCCATTCCATATTTTTTTTGTAGATCCTTTAGTAATTTTAATATTTGTGATTGTATTGTAACATCTAAAGCAGTTGTTGGTTCATCAGCTATTAATAAATCAGGTCTATTTGCAATAGCCATTGCAATCATAACTCTTTGTCTTTGACCCCCTGATAACTGATGCGGATATTGATTTAATCTTTCTTCTGGCTGAGGAATTTGTACTTCTTTTAATAATTCAAGGGCTCTTTCTTTTGCAGTAATTTTATCAATTTTATTGTGTTCTCGTAATACCTCTATCAATTGACTACCAATCCTATGGAGAGGATTTAAACTTGTAAGAGGCTCTTGAAATATCATACTAATAGTATCACCTCTGATTTGTCTCATCTGTTCCTGAGTTAAATTTGTAATATCTACATCTTTAAACTCAATCTTGAAATTTGACCCGATTGATGAATTCTTAGGTAGCATTTTCATTATAGTTCTAGCAGTGACTGATTTTCCTGAACCTGACTCACCAACAACAGCAAGGGTTTCACCTTTCATTATGTCAAAAGATATATCATTTACTGCATTAACAATTCCTCCCTCTACACTGAATTTTACTTCAGCATTTTTCAGATCTAATAATTTCTGATTATTTTGTGACTGCATATGGATCTACCGCGTCCCTTATTCCATCTCCAAAAGCATTAAAAGCTAAAACAGTTAATATAATCATTCCAACTGGAGAAATCATCCAGGGAGCATATGCAAAGCTCTGTATATCTAAAGCCTGATTTAACATTACACCCCATGAAACCATAGGATGCTGAACACCTACTCCGATGAAACTTAAAAAAGTTTCAACTAAAATAATTAGAGGAATACAAAATGATGTCCAGACAATTACGTGAGATAAAGTATTTGGAAATATATGTTGAATCATTATTCTTGATCTAGATGCACCTAAAGCTCTTGCTGCTCTAACAAATTCTAGGTTTCTTACTAAAAAAGTTTTACCTCTAATCTCTCTAGCAATTGATGCCCAATTTAATAAAACAATTATTCCAGCAAATAGTACAAACACTGTTGTCTCATCGGCTCTTTTTGGTAAGAGAGCTACCAACGCAAAATATAATGGATAGGATGGAAATGATAATGCAAATTCTGTCACTCTTTGCGCTATTAAATCATACGTTCCTCCAAAATATCCTGAGCTTATACCTACCATTAATCCAATAACCAATGATGCTGAAACTGCAAGTAAAGCAAAGAGCATAGTAATTTGTGTTCCGACAAACATTCTTGAAAGAATATCTCTCCCCATATTATCAGTACCCAATAAGTGAATATTACCTTCGTTATTGCCAAATAACCGAAGCTTAGTCTTAAAACCAAAAATAGAATATTCATCACCCTGAATAAAAAAATAAATAGGTATCATTTCATCTGAATTAGAGTATGAGAATTCAAAAGTTTCCATATCCATTTCTTCAATAAGTTTAAATACAAATGGTCTTAAATGAAAATTACCTTCAGAATCTATAAATCGAATTAATTGTGGTGGATTATATAATTCATCCTGAACAGTCTTCTTATAACTATGAGGTGATAAAAATTCTGCAAAAATAGCAATAAAAAAAATAAACAACACACCATATAAACCAAACATTCCGTAACGATTTTTTTTTAATCTTAAATATGAAAGGTGCCAATGGGAATTTATATTTGAAAATTTTTGTGCCTCAGCATTAAGAGATCCATTTTTATTTTTTGAAGTCATTAAGCCTCACCTCCAGACATATCTCTAATACGAGGATCAAGTAATGCCAATATTATATCTGCAATAAAATTACCAATTACTAATACGAGAGACAAAATCAAAAATATTGAAGATGCAACATATATATCCATTGTGGTAACGGATGATAAAATCAATGGTCCAATAGTTGGTATTGCTAATACAATTGCTACTTCAATCTCTCCTTCAATTAAATAGCCAACGCTTCTGCCTTGATTCATGATTATTGGATGTAAAGCGTTTGGAACACCATGTTTCCATATAATCTTACTTTCCTTTAACCCTTTAGCTCTTGCGGTTTCTATAAATTGCATTTTTAAAACATCTAATAAATTACCTCGCATCATTCTCATTTGATATCCTGCTCCTACAAAACTTCCAACTGCAATAATTGGCCAGGTATGGAGCAAGAAATCCCATGTTTTTGCAAGACTCCACCATCCCTCTTGTAAAACATATTCTTGTGAAAATATTGAGCCATAATATGGTGAATGAAATTTAATAGCCCAGAAATATAATATAACTAACGCTACAATAAACTTAGGAATTGAAAAAGCTAAAAATGTAAAAACCGTAGCAAGCTGATCGCCTAGTTGATATTGATGTGTAGCAGCATAGACGCCAGCTAATATTCCAATAGTTACGGCATTAAAGTAACATATAAAAGCTAATAATAATGTTCGTGGAACTCTATCTCCTATTGCTTCATTAACTGATCTCTGTTGAATAAATGATTCTCCTAAATCCCAATAAAGAGTGATATTTTTTACCCAATTAAAATATTGAATGTAAAGTGGTTTATCTAAACCTAATCTAACTCTTAAAGCTTCAGCTTGAGCCTCAGCATCCTCTTCACTGACACCTCCCATTGACATTGTTTGAGCTTTCCATTGAGTTGCATAATCACCGGGCATTGCCTGAACAAGAAGAAATGCAACAAGAGTTATAGCAATTAATAGAGGAATAGTTGCAATAATTCGTTTTAATAAAAAAAATAAAAAAGCCATAAATTGTAAAACTGGCCCATTGAAAAATGGGCCATTGTATTGATTTATTTATTTATATTCAGCCAAAACACCAGGTAAGAACTCATCTATTTGATCAGCTTTAGGGGTATAAAGTCTTTCCCTAAAAATTGCATCTTCACCCCATTCGTACATATATACTGGAGTGCCTGGATGATTATTCTTTATCCTTTTGTTAATTAAAAGTGCAGCAGGTGTTTGTATTAATCCTATTGAATATACATTTTCAGTACTTACCTTTTGAATTTCGTAAGCTTTTTCTGCAACAACTTTCAAATCATTAGTAGCAAGAATGTCGTTACCTAAATTAGCTAAAGTTTTTTCAAATGGAAGTAAATCACCTTCATTACTTTTATGTTGAACAGGATTTTCAGGAGTTATTGGTAACTCATCAGCCATGTTTTTCGTTACAACAAGCCAATTGTGTCTATTAATATATAAATTCCAATTTCCCGCATCAGTAATTGCTGCCGTATCGTTTGAAGGTTTTAAAATAGGTTTTAATCCTACCGCTTCAAACATTGGAACTATACTATCCCCAATTTTAATATCAGTGGATCTTTCATTACTGAAAAGGATGTCCAACGCTATATCTTCTCCTCCATTAGGAAAATTTCTAATACCGTTTCCATCACTATCAATAAGACCTAAACCATCTAAGATTGAATTGGCTCCATCAACATTGTATCCATAATAAATAGAATCCTCAAAGCGATGAAAAGGAGATCCTGCAGAAAATCCTCCAGCATGAGGATGGAAGAAAGGACCTCTCGCAACAGATTGACCCATAGTGTCTCTGTCCATTGCGTGAGAAAGTGCTTTTCTAAACTCCAAGTTTCTGAAAAGTTTTCTTAACTCTCTATCATAATCATCTTGAGCTCCAAATTCAGAGGAAAGATTTACATATAATTTCCATGTCAAAGATCTAGAACCAAAGACTGATCTAACAGGCGAGTTAGGATCTTTATTTTGCTTTAAGGCTTCAACGTAGTTACCAGGATTTTCCATATTAGAATAATCACCAGTTCCTGCTAGAGCTTGCGTAGTTCTATCATCCCATGTGGTTAATTTATAAATCGTTTCATGGTAATATGGAAGTTGATTACATTCTTCATCAACTTTCCAATAGTAAGGATTTCTTTTCATCACCACCAGTTCGTCAATTTTATGAGCAACTGGAACATAAGCTCCAAGTGTTGCTATAGGCACTTCATCAGGTGGTAAAGCCATTGTATATGTATCGTAAGTCGCATCACTATTATAATCTGGGTGATGTGGTTTTAAAATGTGAGAAGGCCCTGGAGCACCTCCCATATGTGCAAGCTGTGATAGAACAGCATTACCTTTTGGAGAATCAAAATTAAACCTAAACGAATATGGTCCTAAAATATCAACTGTCGTTCCTGCACCAAGAGCATCCTTTGGAAGCCTCGAGTTTACATTTGCATTTTGAACATTATCGTTCCACCAAAAATCAATATCTTCAGTATCAAATGGATCTCCATCAGACCATTTTACACCTTCAACTAAATTCATAGTTAAAGTAGTGCGATCGCTATTAAACTCCCAGTCAGTTGCTAGGTTTGGAAGAGGTAAAGCTTCTTCAGGTTTAACTTGCCATAGTGGACCTAGTCTTGTTAATGATTGCATTAACTGCATGCTAATGCCACCCCAACCTTGATGTTGTCCAGCCATCCAGTTCCAACCTTCAGGTCTTCCTCCAATAACATGACGAAATGTTCCGCCATAATCACCAATTCCATCAACCATTTGAGCTTTTGACATCATCATTGGTGTTTTTGGAAGTCTCTCAGCTACTGGTGGTAGCTTTCCAGCTTCAACATAAGCTGCAGTTAAAGGAGCTTCATTATAACTATCACAACTTTTGTAAGAGTATAAATCATCTCTTCCAACTAACTCAACTTCTATACCTGACATACTTTTATCAGGTGGTAGAGTTTCAAGAGCACTAGCACCAGAAGTCATAGCAACCATGCTAACGCCTACAAGTAAACTTGCTGCTTTACTCTTGAAAGTAAATTTGGTTTCAATACCCATCTTATCCTCCCTTTGAATAATTTTAACTAAATTAAAATGTTTTTTTAATTCAAAATCAATAACAATTATAAATGTTATTCAGTTAATCTAAGAATTCACTGAGAGATTAATAAATTGACTGTGAGTAAGGGAATCCTTGATTATTTCGTTAAATTTCTCAGAAAAATCATTGTAATATTTTCTTGATGTTGATCGTAAATCATATTTGCTCATTTGTTCTCTTGCGGATTCCTTACTTAATAGACCAAGACCATCAACGACTGGGTAGTATAACTGTGATTGTACATGAGGAAGGCCAGAGAGATAATCGTCAAAATGATCAAGACTTGGAAGTTCATCTTGCCACAAAGAAATAAATTTTTTTGTTTCTTCGCTTATACATTCATCTGCAACGTATTGCCAAAATTTTGAGTCTCTTCTTTTGGAAACATAGTGCATATTTAAAAAAGTTTTAAAATCATCAAATTGTCGTCCAATTCGATTATTAAAATTAGATATTAATTCTTCATTATTAAAGTCCATTTCTTTCTTAAGATATTCAGTTGCAAATAAAATAATTTGAATCAAAGTACTATGAATAGAAGTAGCTTCTAAGGGTTCGAGGAAACCAGATGATAAACCGATAGCTAAACAATTTTTAACCCAATATTTTTCTAACCTACCACTATTAAACTTAATGTCTCTTCTTGGTTCAATTTTGTGTCCAAGAACTTTTTCTATTTCTTCTTGTGCTTGATCAGGTGAGATAAATTGATCACAATAAACATAACCAGCACCAATTCTTTCTTGTGTAGGAATTTGCCACATCCATCCATACTTTTGGGCCCAAGCTAAAGTATAATTAATGTAGTTTTCTTCTTTTATGTCTAAAAAAAATGGCATCGCTCTATTTACAGGAAGATTATCTTGATAAGAGATCCATTTGGTTTTGAATACATCTCCGATAATCAATTTTTTAAAACCACTACAATCAATAACTAAATCAACATCCAATTCTAAACCACTTTCAAAACATAGAGATTTAATTGTTCCATCTACATTTTGTGTTGATGATGTGTAAATATCATCAATAATCTCAATATTTTTAGATCTTTTATTTAAATAGCTTGCGACTTGAGAATTATCAAAATGATATGCGTAATAAAATGGGCTTATTAGTTCTAAATTATTATTTTTAAAAGTATAAGGTACTTTTTTATTTTGCATAAGCATTGTATGCAAATGAATTTCAGAGACTGGTCTTCCAGCAGCGACGGCATATGCTTTTAAATATTCAAAATTTTCTGGTTTATTTTTTGGAGCAATTAATTGAGGATCATCTATAGGTCCATAATACGTATATCCTAATTCTTTCCAGTCTTTATGTACTATTCCAAATTTTAATGTAGCTTTTGTTTCTTTCAAAAAATCAGATTCATCTAAATTATATTTTTTTAAAAATTCATAAAATATACTGGTAGTGCCCTCTCCAACACCAATTGTTGGTATTTTAGAAGACTCTATTATTTTAACATTTGTATTAAGTTTGTTAGAATAAAAAAAGTCACTTAATATATATGCAGCTAGCCATCCAGCAGTGCCTCCACCTAAAATTACGACATTTTTTATTTCTTTCATTGCTTAAGCATCAAATTCGAATGCTTGTGCTTCCACAAGTAAAGAAGATGCTTGATCATTTTTTAGTTCTTCAGGAGATCTAGTTTTCATTCTTGCAGCACCTTTAAAATTTTTCTTTTTTACATTAGAATTTTTAATTCTCTCTAAAGCAAGTTCAATTTCGTTTTGATATTGAGGTAGCCATTTAGATTGAGCTACTATCATTTCATCTACCATAGACCAAACTTCATCAGGTGAACAAACTGCACTAACTAATGGATCTTGCAAAACTGCTAATTTTAATAAATTTAAATCTCCATCTATTGCAGCTTTGACTGCCATTCTCTGAACATCTATCGATGTTCTGCACAGTGATGCACAAGCCATTGGAAGCTCAACACCTTTAATCATTTTAATTCCATCTTTATCAACTGTTCCAGTACTTTCAATAACACAGTCATCTGGTAAATTTGCTATAGTACCATTATTAACTACATTAAAATGACCACGATAAGGTCTATTTGTTTCAATAGACTCTATTATATAACTACCGTGCTCAGAAGATCTTTTATGATTATTTAAATCAATACCCGACTCACTTAAAAATTTTTCAAAGTCTTCTTCAAACCAATTTCTTTTCTCTGAAGTAACTCTTAAATATCCTCCAGTTTCACCATGTATCCAATTGGACAAATCTATCCATTTAGGAATATCCTCAACTTTTTTTCTATACCATGGAAGATACTCACTTAAATGGCCATTACTTTCAGTAGAAAATAAACCAAATCTTTTAAGAATATCAATTCTTACTTTTTCCTGTTTAGAAATTTCTGGATGTCTTTCCAAGGCATCTAAAAGCTCTTCTTTTGATACTTTTTTTCCTTTGAATTTCAGATCTATGTACCAGGTCATATGATTAATTCCGCTACACATATATTCAAGATCTTTAGAGTTTTCTGATCCTAATGCTTTAGAGATTAGTTTTGCGCCACCTTGAACACCGTGACATAGTCCAACAGTATTTACTTTTGCTTCCGATATTGCTGCCCAAGTGTTCATGGCCATAGGATTTGAATAATTCAAAAACAAAGCATTTGAATCCGAATAAGATTTTATATCTTTACAAAAATTTAAGGTTTGGGGAATATTTCTTTGACCATATAGAATTCCTCCAGCGCAAATGGTGTCCCCTACACACTGATCTACACCATATTGAAGAGGAATATTAATATCATGCTCAAATGCTTCAAGTCCTCCAATACGTGTACAATTAATTATATATTTTGCTCCCTCTAATGCTTTTTTTCTATCGGTTGATTGTTCAATAGTTGCAGGAAGATTATTAGCATCAATATCTTTTTGGATAAGTTTTGAAACAAAATCTAAATTTTTTTCAGAAATATCGTGAAAAAAAAAATTTGTGTCATGAAATTCAGGAACCTTTAGCAGATCTCTTACTAATGTTTGAGTAAATCCTATACTTCCAGCTCCAATAAAACTAACTTTCATATTTATATATCCTATACTCCCTAATATTTATTGACAATATTTAATTTATCAAAGAAATTAAAGTTTATTTATATGAGTGACATAAAGGAATTCATCTCAAATGGCTTTGTCCTAAAGAAAAAACTCTTTTCTAATGAAGAAATCAATAAATTAAATCAATATATAGCCATTAGAAAAGATAAAGAAGAAAGTGCAAGAGAGACTAATACTTCAACTGGAAAATTAACAATGACAATGTGGAATAATCCTTCAGAAGATTTATTTGGAAAATTCTCTACTAATGAAAGAATAGTCAAACCAATGGAAATATTCTTAAATGATGAAGTTTATCATTATCATTCTAAAATTATTTGGAAAAATCCAGGTGATGGTGGATTTGATTGGCATCAAGATTATGGTTATTGGTATCACAATGCTTGTCTTTATCCAGATATGGCATCATGTTTTATAATGTTAGATAAAGCAAATAAAGAAAATGGTTGCCTTAAAGTATTAAAGGGTTCTCATCGTGTTGGAAGAATTAGCCATGAACGATCAGACACACCTGAACAAACAGCGGATAGTGAAAGAATAAGAGAATTAGAAAAAAGACATGAGTCTGTTTATATTGAAGCAGAACCAGGAGATGCATTATTCTTTCATGCAAATCTATTGCACTCTTCCGATGCAAATAAATCACAAAATTCTAGAAGAACATTAATAGTGTGCTTTAATACTAAATCCAATAATCCTTATAAAGAAATTGGACATGCTTCTTATAACCAGTTAAAAGTAGCAAATCACAATTCAATTATGGAGTATAAAATTGACTAAACTCACAATCATTGGTGCTGGTAGCGCAGTATTTACCAAAAATATTTTTACCGATTTAATGTTCATTGATGATTTTAAAAAAATGGATATTGCACTGGTAGATATTGATGAAAAAAGATTAAAAATATCACATGAATTATTAGAGGTAATTGCAAAAAAAGTTAAATGCATCCCCTAATATAAAATCATACACTAATAGAAAAGAAGCTTTAGCAGGTTCTGATTTTGTTCAGTCAACTATACAGGTAGGTGGATACAAACCATCAACAGTAATCGATTTTGATATTCCAAATCAATTTGGGTTAAAACAGACAATAGCTGATACCCTTGGTATTGGTGGAATTATGAGGGGCCTAAGAACGATTCCCGTTTTAGTAGATATTGGTAAAGACATAATGGATCTTTGTCCAAATTCTTTATGGTTACAATATGTAAACCCAATGTGTTCAAACATGATAGCAATAAATAATGCTTGCCCTGGAATTAAATCAATAGGACTTTGTCATTCTGTACAAGGAACTGCAGAAATGCTCGCGAGAGATTTAAATGAAAAAATTGAGGATATTGATTATCTATGTGCTGGAATTAACCACATGGCTTTCTATAAAAAGTTTACAAAAAAGAATGGCAATGGTGGAGAAGATCTTTACCCAAAATTAAAAAAATTAGCTGATGATATTGTTAATGATAAAATAACATCAACTAGAAGTATAGGTAAAGATAGTGAATCAGATAAAGTCCTACATGAAAAAGTAAGATACGAAATTTTAAGACGATTTGGTTATTTTGTTACAGAGTCTAGCGAACATTTTGCTGAATACGTTCCATGGTTCATAAAGCAGAACAGACAAGATTTAATTGATCAATATAAAATTCCCATAGAAGAATACATTGATAGATGTGAAAATAATATCAAGCTTTGGGATGACTTGGAAAAAGATATGACACCCATACATAATCAACCTCTAAAAAGAGGTAAGGAATATGCATCATACATAATGGATGCTGTAGCAAACAACAATGAAGTAACAATTAATGGTAATGTGATGAATGATGGATATATTGATAATTTACCATCAAATTGCTGTGTCGAAGTTCCTTGTTTAATTAATTCAAAAGGTAATCAACCGCAAAAAACTGGTCGCTTACCAGAGCATTTAGCAGCTTTAATGAGAACTAATATAAATGTTCAAATATTGACAGCTGAAGCTGCATTAACAAATAAAAAAGAGCACATCTATCATGCCGCAATGCTTGACCCACTCACTGGTGCAAATTTATCTATTGATGAAATATATGCAATGGTTGATAGGTTAATTGAAGCACACAGGAATTACTTACCCAAATATAATTAATGTCAAAACTTACAGTTAAAGATTTATTTGATAAAAAAGGAAAAGTTAAATTAACAGAACTATATGTCACTAATGCTTTAGAAGCATATGCAGCTGAACAAGCTGGTATAGATATTCAAATTGTCTCATTTAAAAAAGATACATTAAGAACAGGTGTGCCTACAAATAGATGGTTTAGGGATGCGCATATTAAAGATATTCGTGATGCAGCACCAAATACATTTATGATTTATGGCCTTGGTCAATTGTCTTCTCCAGATAAAGCAATTGATGCTGCTCTTATTGCAAGGGAAAATGGGGCCGATGCAGTTTATTGCGGTAATAGTCCAAAATATATAGAAGCTCTTCGAAATGAAGGATTGCCAGCCGTTAGTCATATAGGCTTAATACCTTATAAAAGTACATGGACTGGTGGTTTCAAAGCAGTAGGAAAAGATGCTTCATCTGCCTACAAAGTTTATCAAGATGCTTTAGCATACGATCAAGCAGGTGCAATTGGTCTTGAGGTAGAATGTGTTCCAGATAGAGTTGCAGAAATTATTACAAAAAAAGTTAATTTATTAACATTATCTATGGGAAGTGGTCCCAAATGTGATGTTGAGTTTTTATTTATTCAAGATGTTATAGGTACTAATACTGATAGAGTACCTCGTCACGCAAAAGTATTTAAAGATACAAATAAATCCTATGAGAAGTTATTAGATGATACAATAGAAGGGCTAAAAAGTTTTATAAATGATGTAGATAATAAAAAATTTCCAACCAAATCAAATATTGTTGAAATAAAAGATGAAGAATTTGAAAAATTTTTAAATAAGATTGCTTAGATATTTATTGTTAATAAATCTTCTCCAATTATTGGATCTTTGCCAAAGTCCTGTTTGACAATTTTCTTTAATTTTGAAACATTAAATCTTGTTGGAACAAAATGTGTTAAAACAAGTTTTTTACAGTTTGATAATTTAGCTACTTTACCAACAAGATTACTTGAGGTGTGATATTCTTTAACATTATGTAATGTTTTTTTAGTTCTTAATTTAGATGTTTTATTCATTTCATATTCTATAAAAACTTCATGGAGTAATACATCTGAGTCTTGTGCATTTTGCATTAAACTTTCACATGGTCTTGTATCACCACTTATGGTTAATTTTTTTTTATTATTGTAAAATGAAAAGCCATAAGCATATGGCACTGGCTTATGATCTACTTCAAAATATTTAAACTTGATATCTTTTATATTTATTGAACCTGTTTTATTAAATTCAAAAATTTTATATTTTAGAGCTTTTATTGATTTTCTTTTTTCATAAGAAATTCTTAAATTTCGTTCATTTTTCCATGTTAGAAAAATTTGATCAACAAATTTTTTTGTTCCCTTGGGACCATATATTTTCCAAATTGAATCTCTATCCGAATGCCAAGATGATATAATGAGCTGATAAAGATCTATTACATGATCTGTGTGTAAATGCGTAAGCAATAAAGCATCAATCTCTGCCGAAGAATGTCCACTTTGATTTAATCTTTGTGTTACACCAGAACCACAATCAATTAGGATTTTGGTTTTTTTTGAACAAATTAAGTTTGCTGAACCACATCTTTTATAATCGATAGAAGGGCATCCAGTTCCAAGAAGCGTAAGCTTCATTATTCGTCAAGAAATGTTTTTAACTTTCTTGCTCTAGTTGGGTGCTTTAATTTTCGTAAGGCCTTTGCCTCTATTTGTCTTATTCTTTCTCTTGTAACACTAAATTGCTGACCAACTTCTTCTAAAGTATGGTCACTATTCATACCAATACCAAATCGCATTCTTAAAACCCTCTCTTCTCTTGGTGTTAGAGATGATAGAATTCTTGTAGTGGTATCACGTAAAGAACTTTTTACAGCAGCATCTATTGGTATAAGTGCATTTTTATCTTCAATAAAATCTCCTAAAGAGCTATCTTCTTCATCTCCGACAGGTGTTTCTAAACTAATAGGTTCTTTTGCAATTTTAAGAACTTTTTTTACTTTATCTAAAGGCATGTGTAATCTTTCAGCTAATTCATTTGGTGTTGGCTCTCTACCGATCTCTGACATGATTTGTCTTGTTGTTCTGACAATTTTATTTATTGTTTCAATCATATGAACTGGAATTCTAATTGTTCTAGCTTGATCAGCTATTGATCTTGTTATTGCTTGTCTAATCCACCAGGTAGCGTATGTAGAAAATTTATAACCTCTACGATATTCAAATTTATCAACTGCTTTCATAAGACCAATATTTCCCTCTTGGATCAAATCTAAGAACTGTAAGCCTCTATTAGTATATTTTTTTGCAATAGAAATAACTAATCTTAAATTGGATTCTATCATCTCTTTCTTTGCTCTATTAGCTGATCTTTCACCTTGTTGAACTGTGCCGACTATTCTTCTAAACTCTGGTAATGGTAGTTCGGAAGCTGTTTGAATTTCTTTTATTTCTTCAATATTTTTATTAACTTCTATATGATTTCTATTTATGAATTTTTCCCAATTTTTATCTTTTGTTGCCAGAAGACTTTGTATCCAATTTTTTTCAAAATTAAAATTTAAATATTTGTCAACAAAATCCTCTCTTTTAACTCCTGCACTTGTAGCCATTCTTAACATTTTTCCTTCTCTTAAAAGGAGTTTTTTATTAAGTTCATAAAGAGCTTCCATGAGAGCCTCAATAGTTGTTGAGTTAAAATGAACAGCTTTCATTGCCGCAACCATTTCTTTTTGTATTTTTAAATATTTTTTTTCTAAAGATGCATAATTTTTTTCATTTTTTTTATCTGCATTGATTAATTCTTGACTATGTTTTTGAAGTTTTTTGAATAACTTTGTTATATCATTAAAATCGTTTAATACTTTTGGCTTAAGTTTTTCTTCCATGGCTGCCAGTGAAACATTAAGACTGTCATCGTCATCGTCATCTTGTTGTTGCTCTCCTTCAGTATTTTCTTCGGTATTTTCTTTATTGTCTTTCTTTTTTTTATCATCATCCTTATCATCCCCACCACTTTCAATAAGCTTAAGTGTATCTTCTAGTTTTGAATCAGAAATATCTGACATATCGTAAGTAGCCTCCAAATCTACTATATCTCTTAAAAGCATTGTCCCATCTTTAATTGCATCTTTCCAATTGATAATTGATCTTATAGTCATTGGACTTTCACAAATTGCACCAATCATTTTTTCTCTTCCTGCTTCTATTCTTTTAGCTATAGCTATTTCACCTTCTCTACTAAGAAGTTCTACCGCACCCATATCTCTTAAATATAATCTTACTGGGTCATCTGTTTTTCCAGTTTGTTTTTTTTCTTGATCATCTCCTCCATCTTCAGATTTTGCAGATTGTTCTTTTGCTAGAATTATTAATTCTTTTGCCTCTTCCTCAGAATGAACTTTAATGTTATTTGAGGTAATAAGATCTGTAAATTTTTTAATATTTTCATCAATTCTAAATTTTTTGGGAATAGCTTTTTCAATTATTTTTTGGGTATATATTCCGTCAATTTTATGTTTGTTAATTAACTTTGCAAATATTTCTTTTATTTTTTCTTCAAATCCTGAAATTGCTTTTGGTATTTTTTTTGGCTTGTCCTTTTGCGAAGGTTTAATTAAAGACTTCTTAGATACTTTTTTTGAAACAGTTTTCTTTGTTTTTTTTATAATTTTTGACTTAGATAGTTGAGAAGACTTAGAAATTGATTTCTTCTTAGTTAATTTTTTTTTAATAGAAGTTTTCTTTTTAGGTGCCTTTGTTTTTTTCTTTACTGTTTTTTTCTTTTTTTTTGCCATAATTTTATTTTAATATCTCTTCATTGTTGTGAAGATTAAAAGTAATATTTTTTAATTCATCCCACGTCATCGAAGAAGAATTAGAATGTATATTATTTAGGCTTTTATTTATTTTTTTCAAATTTGAAAGTCTTGTCTTCAAATTATTTATGGATTCTTTTATTTCATTTATAACTTCCTCAGAACCATAATCTAAGCGTACATAAGGGAAAAGTTGAAATATACTATTATCCTTAGTTTTTTCGTAAATTTCAGATAATTTATTTGGGAATTTAACGGCATTAATATTATCTACATCAACCTCAAAAAAATCAGATTTATGAATAAAATTTAAGAATTCAGTCTGTTCATTATTTAATAATTGAGAGGCTATCAATAGCGAATAAATCTCTTTTCGTAATTTCAAATGATTTAAATAAGCTGTAAGAAAAGAGTAAATTTGTTTTTCTTTTAATGAAATCTTTTTTGGAGTAATTTTTATAGATTGTTTTTTACTAGAAAATGATTTTAGTTTTTGAAAAAATAAAGATTTAAACTCATTTTTGTAAAAATATTTTATTTTACTATCTTTTATAGTGTTGACTAATTCATCAATATAGTTGTCAAAAATAACTTTGTTATCAGATTTTTTTAAATCAATTGATTTTGATGATTCTTGAAAAATAAAATGTACAATTGAAAGTGGATTTTTTAAATACGTTGCAAATTTACTTAAGGAATATTTATTTATGTAAGTATCAGGATCATATTCATTTGGCAAAATTACAAATTGCAATAATTTTGAAGGAGTTAAATAAGGCAATGACATGATAGCACTTTTAAAAGAAGCTTTTAAGCCTGATGGATCTCCATCGAACATTAATGTTGGTTTATTTACATATTTCCATGATAATAAAAGATGGCTATCAGTTAAAGAGGTTCCAAGTGGGGCAACAGCTGTTTTAATATTTTTGTCATACAAACTTATTACATCCATATAACCTTCACAAATCAACATATTTTTTTTTGATCTTATAGTTTGTTTTGCATTATAAAGATTATACAAAATATTTCTTTTTTTAAAAAAATCACTTTCAGGTGAATTAATATATTTTGGATTTGAATTATCTAATACTCTTCCTCCAAATCCAACGATTTTTCCATATTCATTTGTAATTGGAAAAATAAGTCTATTGTAAAAAAAATCACGTATCTTATTATTTTTATCTAGTTTTACTACATTGCTTTCAAGAAGTTCTTTATCTTCAAAATTTTGTTCTTTTAGAAATTGATAAAGACTTTGTTTTGAACTAGAAGAAAATCCCAACTTAAAAAATTTAATAGTCTCGTCTGATAAATTTCTTTTATTTAAATATCTTTGACAATCTTTATTTACCTTTAGATTATCTTGAAACCATTTTGTCGAAATTTCTAAAATTTTATAAATTCTATCATTTTTTTTATTAATATTTGAATCAAAATTATCAACTATTCTAATACCAACTCTTTGAGCTAATTCTTTTACTGCTTCAGGGAATGAAAAATTATAAAGCTCTGTATATATTGTAAATATATCTCCTTTAGCCCCACATCCAAAACAGTAATAAGAACCTAAATCATCATTTATCTTGCAAGATGGAGTTTTTTCATCATGAAATGGACAACAGCACCAACTATCCTTTCCTTTTTTTATAACTTTTGTTTTTTTTTCTATTTCTTGTGAAAGAAGAATTTTTGATTTTATTAATTCAAGATCATTTTTTGAAAATGACATCAGTTGCCTAGTAAAGATTTAGCTATTTTTCCCACTAAACCCATATCTATTTTTCCAGTATAGTTTTCCTTAATTATTTTCATAAGGGCACTCATTTCTTTAATTGATGTATAATTCTTCTCTTGAATTATATTCTTTATGATCAATGTTGTTTCATCTTCATTCATTTGTTTTGGTAAAAACATTTCTATTACTTTGATTTCATTCAGTTCATTTTCAATAAGATCATTCCGATTCGCTTTTTCAAAAGCTTCTATTGAGTCTTTTCTTTGTTTTACTAAACTTTGAAGTAAACTTAAAATATCAGAATCGGTCAAAGAGTCTTGCTTACCTCTAAGAGAAATTTCCTTATCTTTAATAGCGCTCTTTATTAATCTTAAAGTATTGATAGAATTACTATCTTTTTCTTTGATAGAATTGTTATAATCACTTTCAATTTTATCCCTTAAGCTCATATTTTTTCACTTTCTAATAAATTTAATTTAATAATATAATTCTTGTTTTTAATTTCAACTAATCCTTGACTACATTGTTATAAATGCCTACTAACTATCATTTTGCTTCATCTAAATATAATGGAAGTTTTAAAAAAAGAACCACATATACACAATAAAACTGCAGCTCTTGTATTAGAAAATGGTGAAATCTTTTGGGGTTATGGATTAGGAGAAAAAAAGGCAGCCGTAGGTGAGCTATGTTTTAATACCTCTCAAACAGGCTATCAAGAAGCATTATCTGATCCTTCATATACAAAGCAAATCATTACATTTACTTTTCCACATGTTGGCATTGTAGGTACAAATCTAGAAGATCAAGAGTCAAAAAAAATCTATGCTGATGGTTGTGTAATAAACCAACCATTATCAGAGTATTCAAATTGGAGAGCAGAAAATGACTTAAATTCATATTTTTTAAAAAACAAAATTCCATGTATTTTTGGAATTGATACTAGATACTTAACAAAGAAATTATCTGTTGAGGGAGCTAAGAAGGCTGCAATTATTTACTTTGGAGAAGATGAAAATAAAATTGAAAAACTTAAAACTCAAATAAATGAGTGGAAAGGTCTTCAAAATTTAGATTTGGCGAGTATAGTATCGACAGAGCAAAACTATAATTGGAAAAAAGGAATTTGGAAAAGTGATAAATCAATTAAAAACCAATTTAAATATAATGTTACTTGCTTAGACTTTGGTATCAAAAATAACATTTTAAGAAATCTAAATGAATTTAATCTTAACCCAACTGTATTAAATTTATTTTCTAGCTACGAAGAAATAATAGAAACTAATCCTTCAGGGATTTTTTTATCAAACGGCCCTGGTGATCCTTATGCCACAGGTAGTAAAATAGTTAATGTGATTAAAAAATTAATTGATGATAATATTCCAATATTTGGAATATGTTTAGGACATCAAATTTTAGGATTGGCATTAAATGGAAAAACTAAAAAAATGTTTCAGGGTCACAGAGGTTCAAACCATCCAGTAAAAAATCTTGAAACAGGCATTGTTGAAATTACTTCACAAAATCATGGCTTTGAAGTTGATAGAGATAGTTTTGGCAAAGATATAATTGAAACTCATGTGTCACTATTTGACGGAACTAATGAAGGTTTTAGACATAAGCATTTACCAGTATTTAGTGTTCAATATCACCCAGAGGCGTCGCCTGGTCCACATGATAGTCATTATTTGTTTAAAGAATTTTATAAACTTATTGAGCAAAATGCCAAAAAGAACTGACATAAATAAAATATTAATAGTAGGTGCAGGTCCTATAGTAATTGGTCAAGCTTGTGAATTTGATTACTCTGGTGCTCAGGCATGTAAGTCTCTCAAAGATGAAGGTTACAAAATTGTATTAATTAATTCAAATCCTGCAACAATAATGACAGATCCAGAATTAGCTGATCAAACTTATATTGAACCTATAACTAAAGAATTTGTAGAAAAAATAATCGAAATTGAAAAACCAGATGCTCTTCTTCCAACCATGGGAGGGCAAACTGCTTTAAACGTTTCAATGGAACTTTTTAATAATCGTATACTTGAAAAACACGGAGTAAAAATGATTGGAGCTAATCCAACAGCAATAGAATTAGCTGAGGATAGACAAAAATTTAAAGATGCCATGAAAGAAATTGGTCTAAGCTGTCCTAAAAGTTACGTGGTTAATACTATTGAAGAGTCAAAAAGAGTAAAAAATGAATTAAATTTACCTCTTGTCATAAGGCCAAGTTTTACACTTGGAGGTACTGGAGGTGGTGTTGCCTATGATGATGAGGGTTTTATTGATTTATGTAATAGGGGTTTAAATGCTAGCCCAACAAACCAGATACTTATTGAAAAATCTGTTTCAGGTTGGAAAGAATTTGAGATGGAAGTTGTTAGAGATAATAAAGATAATTGTATTATTGTTTGCTCAATTGAAAATGTTGATCCAATGGGTGTTCATACTGGAGATAGCATTACAGTAGCTCCATCCTTAACATTAACTGATAAAGAATATCAAATTTTAAGGAATGCTAGCATTAAGGTTCTCAGAAAAATAGGTGTCGATACTGGTGGCTCAAATGTTCAATTTGCAATAAATCCTGAAGATGGTGAAATCAATGTCATTGAAATGAATCCAAGAGTTAGTAGATCTTCTGCGTTAGCATCAAAAGCTACAGGTTTTCCAATAGCAAAAATTGCTGCAAAATTAGCCGTAGGTTATACTTTAGATGAACTTCAAAATGATATTACCACGACAACACCAGCAAGTTTTGAACCAACTATTGATTATGTTGTAACTAAAATTCCAAGATTTACTTTTGAAAAATTTGTTGGTGCTAATTCTGACTTAACAACATCCATGAAATCAGTTGGTGAGGCAATGAGTATAGGTAGATCTTTTAATGAATCAATCCAAAAGGGGTTTAATTCTCTTGAGTACGGTCTAACTGGTTTTGATAAACCAAAACTTAGCTCAAATGATAAAAAAACAATTTTGAATGAACTTAAAATACAATCTTCGCAACGATTGTTAGTTGTAGGTGAAGCCCTAAGGATTGGATTAACAGTTAATGAAATAAATCAAACTACAAAATATGATAAATGGTTTTTATATCAAATTAAAACAATAATTGATTTTGAAAAAATCTTAAAAGAAAAAGGCCTTAACAAAGATATAATATTATATGCTAAGAAAATAGGCTTCTCCGATAGTAAAATCTCATCAATATTAAGTATTAAAGAAAACGAATTAAGAAAATTTAGAAATAATAATGATATTAATCCTGTCTTCAGACTAGTGGATACTTGTGCAGGTGAATTTAGCTCTAAAACTCCGTATCTTTATTCTACTTACGATTGGGATTTTGAAAATACTAAATTCTGTGAAGCAAATCCTACATCAAAAGACAAAGTAATAATTCTTGGAGGCGGTCCTAACAGAATAGGTCAAGGCATTGAATTTGATTATTGCTGTGTACATGCTGTCTATGCATTGAAAGAGAAGGGCATTGAAACAATAATGATAAATTGTAACCCAGAAACAGTTTCAACTGACTATGATACTGCTGATAGACTTTATTTTGAACCACTTTCAGCTGAAAGTGTTATTGAAATTTACAACAAAGAAAAAAGTAGTGGAAATGTTCTTGGTGTGTTAGTTCAATTTGGAGGTCAGACTCCTTTAAAAATTGCAAAAGAATTAGAAGAATTTGGAATAAAAGTTATAGGAACTTCAACTGAAGCAATAGATTTAGCTGAAGATAGAGATAGATTCAGTGAAATATTAATGAAACTAAAAATTGCTCAGCCAAAAAATGCTTTTGCAAATACTGTAGCTCAAACTTTAGAAAAAGCTGAAGAAATTGGATACCCTGTTTTAGTTAGACCCTCATATGTACTTGGAGGAAGAGCTATGCAAATCGCATATGATAAAGATAATTTAGAATCATTTTCTAATGAAGCTCTTGAAGTCTCTTCAAATAATATAATTTTAATTGATGAGTATCTTGAGAATGCGAAAGAAATAGATGTAGATATTATTAGAGATAAAAATGGAGAAATATATGTAGCTGGGATTATGGAACACATAGAAGAGGCAGGAATCCACTCTGGAGATAGTGCTTGTTCCTTACCCCCTTATTCAGTTAGTAAAGAAACTCAGAATAAAATTATTGAATGGGTATCAAAAATTGCCAATGAAATTAATGTTGTTGGATTAATGAATACTCAATTAGCAATTAAAGATAAAAAGATATATGTTTTAGAAGTAAACCCAAGAGCTAGTAGGACTGTACCATTTGTAGCCAAATCAAAAGGTATTCCGATCGCAAAAATTGCAGCAAAAGTAATGGTCGGCGAAAATCTTAATACAATTTTGAATGATTATAAAATTAATGAATTAAAAAACTTTAATGTTAAAGAATCTGTTTTTCCTTTCAATAAATTTGATGGAGTGGATCTAATATTAGGTCCTGAAATGAAATCTACAGGAGAAGTTATGGGAATAGATGAAACCTTTTTATCTTCCTATATAAAAAGCCAAATAGCCTGTGGTAATATTCTTCCTTCTAAAGGTACAGTATTTATTTCAATAGATAATGATAATAAAAAGTTCATTATTGAGATAGCACAAAAGTTAAAAGAATTAGATTTTAGTCTACTTGCAACTAAAGGGACTGCTGAATATTTAAATTCTAATAATATCAAGACAAAAATAGTAAATAAAGTAAAAGAAGGTAATCCTCATGTAGTTGACTCATTAATTAATAATGAAATTCAGCTAGTAATTAATACAACAAAAACTCAATCATCTATTAGAGATAGCTATAGTATTAGAAGGACATCATTAATGTATAATATTCCATATTATACGACAATAGCTGGAGCAAAAGTAGCTGTAGATGCTATTGAACATATGAAAACTCAGGAATTCACAATAAAAAGTCTTCAAACCATAAATTAATTTTATTGACTATAAAAAATAAATAAATCATCATGAGTTTATGAATAAAATTCCTATGACTGCTGAAGGTTATACAAAATTACAAGATGAATTAAAAAAACTAACCTCTGAAGATAGACCAAAAATTATTGAAGCAATTGCTGAGGCTAGAAGCCACGGTGATTTATCTGAAAATGCAGAATATCAATATGCTAAAGAACAACAAAGTTTAATTGAAGGAAGAGTTATAGATTTAGAGAGTGCTATTAGTAAAGCAGAGGTAATAGATGTTAAATCTGTTGAAGGTGACGATATTAAATTTGGTGCAACAGTTGAAATAGAAGATGATGAAAGTGGAGAAAAAAAACAATATCAAATTGTTGGGGAATATGAATCAGATATTGAAAATAAAAAACTTTCAATTACTAGTCCTTTAGCAAGAGGCTTGATTGGTAAAACAGTAGAAGACAATGTTGAAATCAATAGTCCAAAAGGTTTAAAAAGTTATACAATATTATCAATAAAATACATTTGAATATAGACAATCCTAAAATTTGGTCATTAACTGATGGTTCACAAGGAATGATAAGTCAGACTAAAGGTCTGGCAAATGAATTGAGTGTAAATGTAAAGGAAATTAAAACTGAAATAATTTTTCCTTGGAATAAATTACAGCCTGGGATACTTCCTATTTTTAGTTGGATATTTAAAAATAAGTTACCAATAGAGGAGATTCCTGATTTAGTTATCAGTTGTGGAAGAAAAAGTGTTTACCTATCAATCTATCTTAAAAAAAAATATCCAAAAATTATTAATATTCATATTCAAAACCCAAAAATTTCTTCAAAAAACTTTTCTTATGTTATAGCTCCAAATCATGATGGTTTATATGGTGACAATATAATTAATTCTTTGGGTGCATTACATAATTTTAAACAATTTAATAATTTGAAAAATCATTATGAAATTAATACAAAAAATTTGATCACATTTATTATTGGAGGTGAAAATAATCACTATAATTTCTCAAAAGAAAATACTTTAGATCTTTGTAAAAGAATAAAAAAATTAAAGTCTCATAATAATGAAATTTTAATTCTTACCTCGAGAAGAACTAATAAAGAAATTAAGCATATTTTGAAAAAAGAATTGAGTACTATGTCTACATTATGGCTTGGAGAAGGAAAAAATCCATACGAATTTGCTATTTATAATTCCAGTTATTTTATTATTACTTCTGACTCAACCTCTATGATTTCTGAAGCAAGTATATCTGGTAAGCCAATTTATGTTTATCAATTACCAATGAAGAGAAAAAGTAAAAGATTTATAAGATTCCATGAAGAATTTAAAAAAATGAATATAACAAGAGATTTTAAGACTTTAGATAAATTAGAAAATTGGACATATACGAAACTAGAGGAAAGCAAAAGAATTGCTGGAATTATAAAAAAAAGAATTATAGAAAGGAAAAATGAATCTTGAGAATTTAACTCATGCAGATTTTCCCTTTAATCACTGGGTATTTAGTAATTGTTTAGAAGAAGGCGCATTAGATGAAATTTCCTATAGTAACATTCCGTCAGGAGACAGAATGTACGATGGGACAAGAGCTGCCGATCATACAGGACAGGGAGTTGATGGTAAATTAAGACTTTTTATAACAAAAAATAATTGTCAAATTTTTCCATATCTAACAAAATTAATTCAGTCTTTACAAAGCAAAGAAATGGTAAATAAAATATCGAAATTAATTGATAAAGATTTATCAAATTCATACGTCAGATTAGAAGTAATTGGAGATAAAAAAGGATTTTGGTTAAAACCACACAAAGATATTTCAGAAAAATTAATGACTATGATGGTTTGGGCGAACCCATATAATGAAGCGTCAAATTTGGGTACCGATCTATATGATAAAAATTTTAAATTAGTTAAAACAATTAAATATGTTCATAATAGTGGTTATTTTTTTTCTTCAGGGGATGATACTTGGCATGGACTTGAATTAAAAGAAATTCAAAAAGAAAGAAGATGTATTCAAATAAATTATGTTACTTTTAATACAGATTGGCCAGTTGAAAAAAGTGCTTAAATTATTAATTTAATTATATGACTGAAAAAATAGAAAATGACGTCTTAATTATTGGCTCTGGACCAGCAGGCTATACTGCTGCGATCTATGCAGCAAGAGCAAATTTAAAACCGCACTTAGTTTCAGGTTTAGAACCAGGAGGTCAGCTAACCATCACTACTGATGTAGAAAACTATCCAGGATTTGAAAATGTAATTCAGGGTCCTTGGCTTATGGAACAAATGAAAGAACAAGCAGTAAAAGTAGGAACTATCTTTCATAATGATATTGTAACTTCAGTTGATTTTGAAAAAAATCCATTTACTTCCAAAACTGAGTCAGGAAAAGAATTTGTATCCAAATCGATAATTATTGCAACAGGCGCTCAGGCTAGATGGCTGAATTTGGAAAGTGAAAAAAAATTTAAAGGATTTGGTATTTCTGCTTGTGCAACTTGTGATGGGTTTTTCTTCAAAGATCAGCAAGTAGCAGTAATTGGTGGAGGTAATAGTGCAGTAGAGGAAGCAATGTTTTTGACTAAATTTGCTTCAAAGGTTTTGTTAATCCATAGAAGAGATAGTTTACGAGCTGAAAAAATTTTACAAGAAAGACTATTTAACAATAAAAAAATTGAAGTAATTTGGAATAATAAGGTTTCTGAGTTTATTGGAGAAGAAAATCCAAATACATTAAAAAAAATTATTTTAGAGAACACACTAGATGGTACCAAAACAACTATAGATGTGGATGGTGCTTTTATAGCTATAGGACATGATCCCGCTACTTCACTCTTTATAGATAAGTTAAAAATGGATGAGGAAAATTATATAATTACTAAACCTGATAGTACTGAAACAAGTATTAGGGGAGTCTTTGCAGCAGGTGATGTAAAAGATAAAATTTATAGGCAGGCTGTAACTGCTGCTGGTATGGGTTGTATGGCTGCTTTAGAGGCTGAAAAATATATAGCAGAAAATTAATTATCCCTGTCTGGCCTTCATTCTGGGATTTTTTTTATTAATTACATAAATCCTACCTTTTCTACGAACGACCTTACAATCTTTATCTCTAGTTTTGGCAGTTTTTAATGAACATTTAACTTTCATAAAAAGCGCTTTAAATTCTGGGATTTGTTTTGTCAAACATATATTGTCTGAATTAATATGAGAAAGTTATCTTACCCAGGAAGATCTAATGTTTTAGCTCAAAATGGTATGGTGGCAACATCAAATCCTTTAAGTTCCATGGTGGCTATTAATGTACTTCAAAAAGGTGGAAATGCTGTTGATGCTGCTATCGCGGCTTCAGCTGTTCAAGCTGTAGTATGTCCAAGCGCAACAGGTATCGGTGGGGATTGTTTTGCAATTATATCAATGAATGGAAAAAAACCAATTGCTGTAAACGGGTCTGGAATTGCTCCTAAAAAAGCAAATTTACAGTTTTATAAAGATAATAAAATAAAAAATATTGGTTTAACAAGTCCACATTCAGTCACTATTCCCGGAGCAGTTCATGCATGGTGTTCTATGCATGAAAAATTTGGAAGAATTGATTTTAATGAAGTTTTAAATGGTGCAGAAAATTTTGCTAGAAAAGGATTTCCTGTTCATGAAGTTGAAGCTATTGCATGGAAAGAGAATGAAAAAAAACTTAAAAAAAATTCTAATTCTAAAAGATTATTTTTAAATGCAAATCATAGTTATAGTTACGGTGAAGTTTTTAAAAATATTCCTTTAGCAAATACTTTAAGAATCATCTCAAAAAATAAAATTAAAGGATTTTATCAAAGTGAAATAACTGAAGACATGGTTAAGACACTAAATAAACTTGGAGGACTGCATACAGAAGAAGATTTCTATAATCAAAAAACATTATTTTCAAAAACAATAACAAATTCATATAGAAATTTAAAAATACATCAATGCCCCTTAAATAGTCCTGGATTAGTTGTTTTGATGATGATGGCAATGACTGAGAAATTAAATATCAAAAAATATCATCCTTCAAGTTTTGAAAGATATCATCTTCAAGCTGAAATTTCGAAAATATGTTTTGAGGTTAAGGAAACAATATTTGGTGATGCTAATTTTAATAATATAAATATAAAAGATTATTTAAGTAATGAATATATAAGCTCTTTATGTTCTAGAATAAATAATAATAAAATTTATTCTTCAAAAAAAGGCTATGTAACTTCTCACCCTGAAACAATATATTTAAGTGTTGTAGATAGAGATTTGAATTCAGTATCTTTTATTAATTCAATTTGTCATGGTTTTGGAAGTGGAATTACAAGTAATAGAAGTGGAATTCTTTTTCAAAATAGAGGTGTAAATTTCAGATTAGAAGATGGTCATCCCAACTCGATTGATAGTCAAAAAAGACCACTTCATACAATAATCCCTGGCCTAATAACTAATAAGAAGAATGAGACCTTGTATTCTTATGGAGTAATGGGAGGGCAATATCAACCAATTGGTCAATCTCATTTGATTCAGAATATAGTCGACTACAATATGTCAGTACAAGAAGGTTTAGATTTACCTCGAGCATTTGCTCTTAATGGCATTTTAAATGTTGAAGATTCATTAGATAATAAAATTGTAAAAAAATTACGAAATGTTGGTCATAAAATTAAAATAAATAAAAATGCTATTGGCGGTGGTCAATGTATAAAAATAGATAGAAAAAATGGAGTACTTATTGGAGGATCAGATCCACGAAAGGATGGTATGGCAGTAGGTTACTAATTTACACTTTACCAAAAGTGTCATTATACTGATTATTTACTCTTACAAATGTAGTACACTTACTAAGCTGCTTCAATGATGAAGCGCCAACGTATGTACAACTACTTCGTACACCACCAAGAATATCTCTAATTGTACTATCTAGCGAATTCTTCATTTGTATTTTAACTTTTTTACCTTCAGATGATCTATAGTTTGCAAGACCACCATAATGTTTCTCATTTGCTTCTTCAGAACTTGATCCATAAAACTCGATAAATTTAGTTCCATTTTCCTCAATTATATCACCACCACCTTCCTTATGACCTGCTAACATTCCACCAAGCATAACAAAGTCTGCACCAGCACCAAATCCTTTTGCAACATCACCAGGACAAGTACATCCTCCATCAGCGATAATATGCGCTCCTAATCCATGTGCTGCGTCAGCACATTCCATTACAGCACTAAGTTGTGGATACCCTACTCCTGTTTGTATTCTAGTGGTACATACACTTCCAGGACCGATACCGACTTTAACAATATCTGCCCCACTTAATACTAATTCTTGAGTCATATCTGCAGTAACAACATTACCTGCAATAATAGTTTTTTTTGGATATTTTTTTCTTACTTCTGAAACAAAATTACTAAAATTTTCTGAATAACCATTTGCAACATCAATACATATAAATTTAAATTTTGGATATTTTTTTAGAATTGAATTTAACCTATTGTAACTGTCTTTACTTGTGCCACAACTAAGAGCAATTGAATCAAAGAAAATATTTCTTTTATAAATAGTTCCTATTTGATTAATGTCATGCTGTTTTGTTAAAGCAGTCATTAGTTTGTGAGAACTAAGTTTTTTTGCAACATCTATTTCACCAACACCATCCATATTAGAGGCTATTATTGGAATTCCTTTCCATGATGATCTTGAGTGTTTAAAAGTATATTTTCTATTCAAATCAACATCTTTCCTACTTTTTAAAGTACTTCTCTTTGGTCTAAAAAGGACATCTGAGTAGTCAAGTTTAATTTCTTCTTCGATTCTCATAAATACATTCGCATATTTGTATTAAATAATTTAGAAATTAAAACAAATATAAATTGTTATCTATGAACTTAAATACGTTAATAAATGCAAATAAAAGAAAGTTTGATATTAAATTTAAAAAACTTTTAAAAAATAAGCTAGACAAATCAAGTTTATCAAATGCAATTTTTTATGGCTCTATGAATGGAGGAAAAAGAATAAGGCCATTTTTAGTAATGGAGTCTGCAAAAATAGCAAAAATTTCATCAAATGATGCCTTTATCATAGCCTCATGTATTGAATGTATACATTCGTACTCCTTAATTCACGATGATTTACCATCAATGGATGATGATGATTACAGAAGAGGTAAATTAAGTACTCATAAAAAATTTAATGAAGCTACTGCGATATTAGCTGGTGATGCTTTACATGATTTAGCATTTGAATTAATCTCAGGTAATTTTAAAAATAAAAATGTTATTTCTAGATTAAATTTAATAAATTATCTTTCTTTGTGTATTGGACATAAAGGATTAGCTCTTGGTCAAGCTTTAGATTTAGAATATGAAAATAAAAACTTATCTAAAAATAAAATTTTAGATATGTATTCTAGAAAAACTGGCAAGTTATTTGAATTCTCTTTTGCTGCACCTTTTATATTAAAAGATAAAAGTAAAATAGAAATTCAATTTGCAAAAGATTATGGAATGTTATTTGGTTTAATATTTCAAATTATAGATGACTTAATCGATGAAATTGGAACTTTTAATAAAATTGGAAAAACACCAGGTAAAGATGTTGAGCAAGGAAAAAGTACCTTACTAAAATTAATTGGTGAAAAACAAGTTACTGATTTGTGTAATAATAAAATTAATACTTTTATAAAAAAAAATAAAAAAAAAATTAATCAAAACCCTATGCTAATAGAAATGCTAAAATTTGGAATGGATCGACTAAATTAAAAATATACTATTTTTTTTGCTAAGTATAATCCAGATGTAGCTGATACAGCTGTTAATGAACCACCCCAGAACATGTCTACGAAAGTAACAGTTGGTGACCATCCTTTAAGTACTGCCATATTTGTTAAGTTATATGTGCCATAAGCAACCAAACCAAATATGAAGCCAGTGTACAATGTTTTCATTAAGTTACCAGAGTCAACACAAGGTTGAATTACAACCAAAGCCATACCAAAGACATATAATATATAAAAAAGAGCAGCAGCCCACATTACAGGCTTATCAGCTAATAAATTACCTATTAAGGGTCTATAAAAAGATTTTGTAGCAAGGCTTAACCAAATTACATCTATTATTAAGAAAATCAATGAAGCAATAAGAGTAGCTACTAGTAAACATTTGAACATATATTATAAATATATCATATTATTAAATTTCAAGAATATTTATTAAAATTTCTATGGTGGGTGTGACAGGGATTGAACCTGTGACCCCTGCCGTGTCGAGGCAGTGCTCTACCGCTGAGCTACACACCCAATAAGTTTTACTTTATAAAAATATAGTATTTGAAATATAATGACTTTTAAAGGTAAAGCAATAATTGAAAGATCGTATTAGATTTTTTAATTGTACTTAATTTAACCTTTTTTAATCATTAATTAAGTAAATAAATTATAAACATATTGATCAATTTTTTATTAAATAATATTCAGAGTTTAGAATTATTCATACAATAGAATATTAATATTAGGAGATAAATGAAGGTAAAAAAAAACAATTTTACAGAAAATGAAATCTCTAAAGCTCTAAAAATTTATAATTATTTTATTGAAAATTCATTCTCTAATTTTGAAGAAAGAAAATTATCTAAATTAAAATTTAATTTATTATTAAAAAAAATTAAAAAAAATAAATTACCATTTATTTTAGCAATTGAAGAAAATGAAGTTATTGGATTAGCCTTTGTAAATAAATTTAGAGAAAAAAGTGGATATAGATTTTCATATGAACATTCAATCTATGTTGATCCAGATTTAATTAATAATGGTTATGGTAATAAAATACTAAAAGAACTTGTTAAAATATGTAAAAAAACTTCTAAGATTAAAAATTTGATAGCAGTGATTGGTGGAAAAAATAATTTTGCTTCTATAAAAATACATAAAAATAATGGATTTCAATATATTGGAACTATAAGGAAAGCTGGTTTTAAAAAAAATAAGTGGGTTGATTCGATTTATATGCAAAAAAGGTTATGAAAAAAGTAAACACTAACAATTTTAAAAAAACACTTAGTAAGTTTTCGACAGGAATTACTGTCGTATGTGTTAAAAATAATAATTCAATATATGGGAAAACTGTTAACTCATTTAACTCTTTATCTCTTAAACCACCTATGGTTCTTTTTTCTTTAGGTAATTACTCGTCCTCAATAAAACAGTTTTCAAAAACTAAATTTTTATCAATAAATATTCTATCTAGTAAACAAAAAAATTTATCTGATAATTTTGCTTTAACTGCGCCTAATTTAGAAGATATAAAATTTATTGAAGGGAAAAATAAAACGGTAATTATACCAAATTGTATAGCAAATCTTGAATGTGAGCTAATAGAGAAAATCAAAAAAGGTGATCACATAATATTTATATGCAAGATATTGGAATTACAATCTAACGATAAATTGAAACCACTTTTATATTATAATTCAAAATATTTTTAGGTGTTTAGAATTTTAAGATATCTAATTTTAATTTCTTTAATATCATCAGGATATTATTTGTTTGTTTCTGAATACTTAAACATATCAGAGAAATATATTTTTGAGGAAGAAATTATAAAAAAAGAAATAGTAGAAGATAAAAGAGAATTTATTCATGAAAAAAAAGAAAAAGAAGTAGCTACACCTAATATTAAAAAAAATATTGATAAAGAACAATTTATTGAGAAAAAAATTGAAATTTTACAAGGTGATACTTTTGTTTCTATTTTGGAAAATCTAAACTTTAAGCAAAAAAAAATTTATGAAATCATAAGTAAGATAGAAGACTCGTTTGATTTAAAGAAAATCAAAACAGGAGAAATCATAAGTGTGTTTGAAAACAATGTTGGTGAAATAAAAAAAATTGAATTTTTTAAGAACACTGAGACTATTGTTTCTGTAAATTTAGATAAAGAAATAAATTTAAATATAATAAAATTAACAAAAGATTCATTTATTGAATCAAAAGAATATACAATTACAGAATCATTATTTTCAGATGGTATTAAAAATGATGTATCATCTGATATTTTAGTTAAACTTATAACCCTTTTTAGTTTTGATCTCGATTTTCAAAGAGATATTAAGGTCGATACAGTTGTTTCAATATCCTATGAATTTGATGAAATAATTGAAACAGGTAGACTAAAATATAACGATATTAAATATGCTTCGATAATAATTGATGGCAAACAGTTAGAATATTTTAAGTTTATTACAGATGATGGTTATGTTGATTATTTTAACAGAGAGGGAAAAAATGTTAAAAAATCAATTTTAAAGACACCTTTAGACGGCGCTAGAATTTCATCAAATTTTGGTATGCGTAAACATCCTATCTCAGGTTTTAATAAAATGCATAAAGGTGTTGATTTTGCTGCACCCACAGGAACGCCAATTTATGCTGGAGGGAATGGAATTATTGAATATGTTGGAAGTAATGGAGGATATGGAAAATATATTCGTATAAGACATAATAATGGATATAAAACGGCGTATGCACATTTATCAAATTATAAGAAAGGTATTTCTAAAGGGATCAGAGTTAATCAAGGTGAGGTTATTGGCTATGTAGGTAGTACAGGAAATTCAACAGGACCTCATCTTCATTATGAAATTATTTATCAAAATAAACATATAAATCCTTTAAAACTAAAACTTCCTTCTGGAAAAATACTTGAGGGTAAGGAATTAGAAAAATTTAAAGAAGAATATAAAATAATATATGCAGATCATTTAAGCATGTTATACGAATAACTACTTTGTTGATCTTGTTCTTTTTTCTTTAGATGGTTCAGCTATAAATGGTATAGATTCGATAGAATCATCTTCTGCTTTATCATTATCATTTGTTTCGTTAATCTCATTTTCAGTTTCAGAGGCTTGTTCATTTGAACTATTTTGTTTTTGCTCGTCAAAATTTGTGTTTTCTTCAATATTAATACCTAACTCAACCATTATTCTGTAATAATGATCTGTAAATTGATAATAGTATTCAGATTGAATTCTATCACCTGATCTTGATGCTTCTTTAGCTAATTTTAAGTACTTGTTATATTGCTGGGATACATTTCCTCTATTTCTATTATTGAAATTTTTGTATCCACCAGGTTTCTTAAAACTGGTTCTTCTATTACTTTTATAAGCGGTTCTACCGTTTTTTTTATACATATTGTTAGGAAATTAAAAATTTTAATAAATTATTAATCTTTATTATTATTTACCTATACAGTTCATTTGTTTTATTTCAACTTATATCTTTGAAAAACTAAGAATTCTCTCAATTCCTTGAAGATCATTAACTATTTTATTCAAATATAATCCAGAATTTTCAAATATTTCTTCACAATCTTGTCTCTGATTAATACCAATTTCACACACAAAATAAGCACTCTTATTCATTAAATTTTTTAGATTATTTGAATATTCTCTGTAAAATTTTAGCCCATCATCACCCCCAACTAAAGCTAATTTAGGCTCAAAATTTTTAACTTCTGGATCAGCATTATTAAATTGTTCGTTTGTTAGGTATGGTGGATTAGATACAATCAAATCAAACTTGGAATTAATATTTTTAAAATCAATCATCTTAAGTTGGACTTGATTATAACAGTTATGTATTTTTACATTTTTTTCTGCAACTTCTAATGCTTCTTTAGATATATCTATAGCTGTAATAGATGCATTTTTAAACTCCTTTGCTAATGATATTGCGATGCAGCCTGATCCAGTACCAATATCTAGTATTTTAAATTTAAGGTTTTTGTTTCTAAAAATATTTAATGCTTCCTCAATTATTAATTCTGTTTCAGGACGTGGATCTAAAACAAAATTATTTACGTAAAAATCATTTTTCCAAAAAGGTTTATTCTTAATGATTTTAGCTATTGGTTGTCTATTAATTCTTTTTTTAAGATAAGATTTAAATTTAACAACATCAATATTGTCTACATTAAGATTACTTAAAATAATTTCATTATTTTTTTTTGAAGCATACTTTAGTAAAATTCTCAAGTCTAGTTCTGGATTACAAATATTTTTTTGTTTTAATTTAATTAAACTCTCTTTAATTAAATTATTCATTTTTCATATTTGCTAACTTTGTACTCTCTTCTTCAGCAATTAAAGGATTTATCAACTCATCTATTTTACCCTCAAGTATTTCTGACAAATTATACAATGTAAGATTTATTCTATGATCAGAAACTCTTCCTTGAGGAAAATTATAGGTTCTTATTCTTTCAGATCTATCTCCGGAACCTACTTGATTTTTTCTTTGCTCAGATCTTTCTTTGTTTTTTTCTTGTATTTGATTGTCTAGTAATCTTGATCGTAAAATCTTTAGAGCTTTTGCTTTATTTTTATGTTGAGATTTTTCATCTTGTTGAGAAACTACTATACCAGTTGGAATGTGTGTTATTCTTACGGCACTATCAGTGGTATTGACAGATTGTCCTCCTGGTCCACTTGATCTAAAAACATCAATTCTTAGATCTTTATCAAGAACTTCAATATCAACTTCTTCAGCTTCAGGTAGAACTGCTACAGTAGCTGCGGATGTATGGACTCTTCCGCTACTTTCAGTCGTTGGAACCCTTTGTACTCTATGAACGCCAGATTCGAATTTTAGTTTTGAAAAAACATTTAATCCTGAAATATTACAAATAACCTCTTTTACTCCTTTTAAACCTGTTTCTGATATTGATAAAATATCAAATTTCCATGAATTTAAATCGGCATATCGCTGATACATATTTAATAAATCAGAAGCAAATAGAGATGCTTCATCGCCTCCAGTACCAGCTCTGATTTCTAAAATTGAATTTTTAGAGTCATTTTCATCTTTTGGTATTAGTAGCTTCAATAATTCCTGTTCTAGATCTTTTATTTGATTTTTTTTTTCAATGAGTTCTAATTCAGCTATTTTACTAATTTCTAAATCATTATCTTTTACTAACTCATTAAGATTTAATATATCTTTTTGTAAATTGTTGTATTCTTGAATTTTTTCTACAATTGGTCGGAGCTCTGAATATTCTCTGTTTAATTTAATTAATTCATTTGAGTCAATATCATTCATATTGTTTAATGAATTTTCAATTAATTTAAACTTTTCTAAAATTATTGAAAATTGTTTATCTAGATTTATCATTCAAATGATTAAATATTTGATTAAGCTTTAATTCTTTTTGTTCGCCAGTCATTAAATTTTTAATGGTGAAAAAATCACCATTAAACTCATTTTCTCCAATAATAATTATATATGATGCTGAGGATGTATTTGCTTTTGTAAATGATTTTTTTAAATTATATTTGTAATTCCAGTAATATGAAATTCTATTTTCAGATAAATATTTTTGTAGATAAAGAAAATAATCTGTAAATTTTTCATTTGTTACTGCAATGTGAGTAGTTGAGCTTATTTTTTTTTCGGACTCCATTAATAATGCAATTCTTTCAATACCTGCGGCCCATCCAATACCGGGTATATCAGGCCCGCCTAATACTTTTATTAAACCATCATATCTTCCACCACCTAGTAATGTATCTTGACTTCCTAAATTTCCTGATTTGTATTCGAATACTGTATTACAATAATAATCAAGACCTCTAACGAGATTAGCATTTTCTTCAAAATCAATTTCTAGTATATTTAATGATCTTTTTAGATCTTCGTAGTGCTTTTTAGCTTCATCGGTTAAATATTCATATATTTTAGGTGAAGATAGTGAAATTTCAACATCTTCCTCATTTTTTGAATCTAATATTCTTAATGGGTTAGTTTCAATTTTTTTAATGCTTTCTTCTGATAGTTTTTTTTTATTTGTATTAAAATACTTTGTAAGACTTTTTTTAAAATCAATTAGCGTTTTTTTATCTCCTAGAGAATTAATATGAAGTTTTATTTTTGATTTAGGTAACAATTCATTTAAAATATTGTTTGAAAGGGAAATTAACTCAACATCAGCAAGATAATCTTTAGTTCCAAGTATTTCAAAATTAATTTGATTAAATTGTCTATATCTACCCTTTTGTGGCCTTTCCCTTCTAAACATTGGCCCAATTCCAAAAATTTTTAATGGAAGATCGTTTAAGAGATTATTAGTAATAGCCGCTCTGATCATAGGCGTTGTATACTCAGGACGTAGTGTTAAATATTCATTATTTCTGTCTTCAAATGAATACATTTCTTTCAATACAACATCAGAATGTTCACCAAGAGGTTTTGAAAATAAATCACTAAATTCAAAAATTGGTGTCTGAATTTCTTTATATTCTTTTAAATTAGCGTTTTTAGAAACAATATTAAAAATAAAATTAAATTTATCTATTTCTTCCCCAAATATATCATGTGTGCCCCTTACTGATCTTAACTTCATATTAATTACTAAGTTCTATTTCTTTTGTTTTTTTTCTAATTAGATCTTCAAGATAATTTTCTAAATCAACATTTTTTACAACATTATTTTTTTTACCATCAAGATAAATCATATGTGTATCATTTCCACCGCCAGTTATTCCAATATTTGTCATAGTTGCTTCACCTGGACCATTAACAACACATCCAATTATTGACACTGTAATAGGTGTAGAAATATCATCTAATTTTTTTTCTAAGTTTTTTACAGTTTTTATTACTTCGAATTGTTGTCTAGCACACGAAGGGCATGATATAATTTTTACACCTCTATTCCTTAATCCTAAGCTTTTTAAGATTTCAAAACCAACTCTTACCTCTTCCTCTGGCTCATCTGACAATGATATTCTAATTGTATCCCCTATTCCTCTCAAAAGTAAATTTCCAACCCCAATTGAAGATTTGATTGAACCAGTTCTTTTTCCTCCTGCCTCCGTAATACCTAAATGCAATGGATAGTCACATAATTGAGCTAATTGCTCATATGCTTTTATAGACATAAATATATCTGAAGATTTCACACTGATTTTGAAATTGGTAAAATCATTATCTTCAAGTATCTTTATATTTAATTTAGCACTTTCAACTAAAGCTTCTGGGTTAGGTTCAGAAAATTTTTCTAAAATTTGTTTTTCTAAACTTCCTGCATTAACACCTACTCTAATTGAGCAATTATTATCTTTTGCAGCTTTGATAACTTCTTTTATTCTTTCAATACTCCCAATGTTACCAGGATTAATTCTAATACAAGAAGCACCATTATTTGCTGCTTCGATTCCTCTTTTATAATGAAAATGTATATCTGCAATTATAGGTACAGGGCTATGTTTAACAATTTCTTTTAATGAATGTGAAGATTCTTTATCTGGAACTGAAACTCGGATTAAATCAACTCCAAGTTTTGCAGACCTTTCTATTTGAGCAATGGTATCCTTGGCATTAGAAGTCAGAGTATTTGTCATTGTTTGAACTGCAATTTGGTTATCGCCACCAATGCTCACATTTCCAACTTTTATAACGCGCGATTTTCTTCTATTAATTTGTTGATACGGTCTTAGCATCTATTTAGTTTGCAAAATCTTTATATAAAACAAAAGAATCTATAATATCACCGTATTTACCTATCTTTCCTCTTACTTCATCATCTATAAGTACTAAAATGTTACCTGCATTTCCTGCAGTAATATTGTAATTCAATTTTAATTCATATGAA
>CACNCW010000002.1 GCA_902619055.1 uncultured Alphaproteobacteria bacterium | reverse complement strand
ATTGGCAACTTAAAATACATAAATAAAAGATTGCTTAATAAAGTAAAAATTGAGTTTGGAGACTTGACTGATCAAAAATCTATTAGTTCAATAATCAAAAAGAATGATATTATTATTAATTTAGCAGCGTTAATTGGAATACCTTATTCTTATAAAGCACCAGAGTCTTATTATGAAACTAATGTAAAAGGCTTGATGAATATACTTGATTTAGTAAAAAATCAAAAAGTAATACACACCTCAACTAGTGAAGTTTATGGCACAGCTAAATATACCCCTATTGATGAATTTCATAGTCTAAATGGTCAATCACCATACTCCGCCTCAAAAATAGCGGCAGATCAATTAGCAATGTCTTATTATTATTCTTTTGGAAAGAATATTTCTATTATTCGACCATTTAATACATTTGGGCCAAGACAATCAGATAGGGCTTTCATACCTACAGTAATAAATCAATTATTAAGTAAAAAAAATACAATTAAGTTAGGAGATATAAATACAAGGAGAGATTTGACATACATAGACGATACAGTAGATGGTTTTATAAAATGCATCTTAGCTAAAGGAAACAAAACTAATGGTCAAATAATTAATCTAGGTACTGGAACTTCTTCAACTATGAAAGAAATAGCAAATTTTCTTATTAGAGAAATAAACCCACTTGCAAAAATTGTTATTGATAAAAAAAGACTAAGACCAAAAAATAGTGAAGTTTTAAATTTAATATCTAATAATAAAAAAGCAGCAAAACTTATTAATTGGAGACCAAAATATAAAAACAGAATTGGACTCTATAAAGCATTGATTAAAACTATTGATTTTTATAAAAATTATAAAATTAAAAGTAATTCTGATTATGTTATATGATTATAGTGACAGGCGCGTCGGGGTATATAGGCAATTTTTTTTGTAAATTAAAAGATGTTAAATTTCTATTTTACTCAAAATCAAATAGTATTTTTACAAAAAAAATAAATAGTTACTTAAAATTACCTAAATCAGAAATTTTAATATATTTAAGTGAAAATTCAAATGTGGATGATTATAAAAATCTATCAAAAAAAAATTTAGAAAAAAAGATCAAACTTACTAAAAAAATACTTGATAAAAATAAACATAAAAAAATTATATATTTTTCCTCTTATATACTTTACAAAAAAACTACAAAAAGAAATCATAATTATATTTTTTATAAAAAAAATATTGAAAAACACGTTTTAAGTAATAAAGGAATAGTGTTAAGAATATCAACTGTTTTGGGTGATCCAATTAAAAAAGAAACACTTATTTATAAATTCAAGTATAAAATTAACAATTCATTTATTAACAATAAAAAAGTACTTAAAGACTTCATACATATTAATGATTTAACTAGTTTAATAATAAATTTGATACAATATAAAGATATATCAGGTATATTTAAAGTAACATCTGATTATTCTTTCTTTGTAAATGATTTATATAATTTTTTTAAAAGTAATAAAATAAACAATAGTGGATTAAAGAGAAATATGAAGAAAGTTAAATTTAATTACAAAACAAAAAAAGTATTTAATTGGAAACCAATGATTAATGGTTTAGATTTGATAAATAATATATAATATGAAAAAAAAAATTTTATTTTTTACTGGTAATAGAGCTGAATTTGGCTTGCAAGCTCCACTAATAGATGAAATAAAAAGGAATAAGTATTTTAATTATGGAATAATTGTAAGTGGTAGTCACCTAGATTCAAAATATGGAAAAACTATTTCTGAGATTGATGAAAAGAACTTTAACATTATCGGTAAAATAAATTTATTAAAGAAACAAGACATTAGTTATACACCTAAAAATATTTCACATATAGTTGATAGAACCATACCTATATTCAAAAAATTCAACCCTGACATATTTATTGCTTTTGCAGATAGATTTGAAACATTTGGTGCAGTTATAGCCGCTTCTACAATGAATATATGCATTGCTCATGTTGAGGGAGGGGACATTACTAATGGAGGTACTTTTGACGACAATATTAGACATGCAATTACTAAATTATCGCATATACATTTTACATCAACCGAAGAAGCCAAAAAAATCATTTACAAACTTGGTGAAGAAAAAAAAAGGATATTTAAAGTAGGTTTTTCAGGTCTTGATAATATTAAGAAATTTAAACTTGGTAATAAGACATACTTAAAAGAAAAATATAAAATTGATTTAAAAAAACAAACAATTCTTTTCACGTTTCATCCAATGACTTCAAATTTTAAAAAAAATATCAAAACATTAAGTGAGCCTACTGAGTTTTTAAAAAAAATTTCTAGCAGCTATAATATAATTTTAACATTTCCTAACAATGATTTAGGCAGTAATGAAATAATTAATTACATTCAAAATAACTTAAAGAAATATAATGAAATTAAGATATATAAATCAATAGGCAATTTTGATTATTTATCATTTATGAATCTTTGTAAATATGACTCAAAATCATGTATTGTTGTTGGAAATTCTTCTTCAGGTATAAAAGAAACAATGTCTTTTTCATGCCCAGTAATTAATATTAGACCCAGACAAAATGATAGAGTTAAAGGCTGCAATGTAATTGATGTTAATCCCAAAATAAAAGATATGCTTTTAGCTTTAAATAAAATTAATAATGATAAAAAATTCCTTAAAAGAATTAGAAAAAGTAAAAATATTTATGGAGATGGAAATGCTTCTAAAAAAATAGTTAAAATTTTAAAAGATTTAAACTTAAACAATATAATTATGAAGAAGCATTATGTTTAAAAAAAAAATATCAAAAGTTGTTATTGATTACAATTCGACAATAGAACATGCATTAAAAAAAATAAATATTAATAAACTACAATTTTGTTTTCTTATTGATAACAAGAATAAATTAAAAGGGATTGTAACAGATGGAGATATTAGAAGAGCAATATTAAATAAAAAAAATTTTAAAGATAAAGTAAATACAATTATTGTAAGAAAATTTAAATATTTATATGATTATGAAATTTTTTTAACAAATAAAGAAAAATATCTGGATAAATATAATTTTAATCATATTCCTATTGTTAATAAAAAAAATGAGCTGGTTGATTACATCACTAGAATAAAAAAAAATAAATCATATGAATTTAAAAATGTTATGGTTCTTATTTTAGCTGGTGGATATGGAAAAAGATTATTACCTCTTACAAAAAATACACCTAAACCTATGGTTTTATTGAAAAATAAACCAATACTTGAATATCTAATTAATAAATTAGAATTTTTTGAGTTAAAAAATATATTAATTTCAACATTCTATAAATCTGCAATTATAAAAAAGTATTTTGAGAATGGTAAAAAATTTAATGTTAAGTTGAATTACATGAATGAAAAAAAACCCATGGGAACTGCTGGATCTATAAAATTTCTAAAAAATAAAAACTACAAACATTTTTTAATTTATAATTCTGACGTATTTACAAATTTAGACTTAAATAAATTTATTGATTTTCATATTGGTAATAAAGCGGACTTAACGATATTCTCAGTTAAAAACAAAATACATATAAATTATGGTGTTTTAAAAAATAAAGGACGAAAGGTTATAAATGTTGAAGAAAAACCAGTTTTAGAAAATAAAATACTTGGGGGTATTTATTTAATTAATAAAAAAATAATTAGTCTATGTATTAAAAATTACATTGATATGGATGAATTAGTTAATTTAGCAATTAGGAATAAACTAAAGGTGGAATATTTCCTGGATGAAAATGTTTTTTGGTCAGATTTAGGTACTATAGATGATTTAGAAAAAATGAATAATCTTAATGTAGAATTACTTATATGAGAAAAAAATTGAAATGTTTAATAATTGGATATGGATCAGTAGGTAAAAGACATGCAGAAAATTTTAAAAAATTAAATTGTGATGTTCTAATTTGGGTAAGAAAAGTAAATAAGGTACAAGATAATAAATTTAAGTACATTCATAATATTGATGATTATATTAATGAAATTGATTTTGTTGTAATTTCAACAATTACAAATACTCATACAAAATATATTTTAAAATGCTTAGATTATAAAAAAAATATTTACTTAGAAAAACCAATTACCAATAACAATAATGATATAAAAAAGATTGTTAAACACAAAAATTTTAATAAAGTCAAAATTCAAGTGGGATGCCAAATAAGATCTGACCCACAAATATTTAAAATTAAAAAAATTATAAAAGAAAAAAAACTTGGTAAGGCTCTTACTTATCAATCGTATGTAGGACAAAATTTAGATACATGGAGAGATAAGATTGGTCTTAAATATTATTCTGCTTACAAGAATAAGGGAGGTGGTGTTTGTTGGGATTTAATACACGATATTGATATTGCATATTATCTATTAGGTGACTTTAAAATTTTTTATAGCCTTAAATCAAGACAATCAAAATTAACTTTTGATTCTGAAGATTATTGTAATTTAATTATTAAATTCAAGTCTTCAAAAATATTTGGAAATATCATTTTAGATATGCTTAATCCTATATACTCACGTAATATAAAAATAATTTTTGAAAAAGGATCTATTTTTTGGGATGAAAATCTCAGAAAAATTATCGTAGTAAAGAGTTTAAAAAAAACCGTAAAAAAGAATACTTTTTTCGATAATAAAAAAAGAAATGATATTTTTTTACTTCATTCAAAAAACTTTATTAATAGTATTAAAGAAAATGTAAAACTCAATTGTGATTTTAATGATTTTAAAAAAATAAATTTAAAAATTGATAAAATAAATGCAGCTTAAATGAAAATATTAGGTTTAGTTTGTGCTAGAAAAGGTAGTAAAGGTTTAAAAAATAAAAATTTTAAACAATTTCATAATAAACCCTTAATATATTGGTCACTAATTAAATTAAAAAAATTAGAATTAATTCACAAAAAGATAGTCTCCACTGATGACGAAAAAATTATCAAGCTTACAAAAGATTTAAAATTAGATATAATATTTAAAAGACCTAAATATTTATCTAATTCTTCAGCATCAAAAATAGATGTTTGGAAACATGCATTTAAGAAAGCTTGTGAGTATTACGACTGTGAGTTTGATGGATTACTAGACATAGACTGTTCAAATCCACTTCAAAGATTTGAAAATATAAAAAATTTGATAAATTGGTCTATAAAACAAAATAAAAATAAAGTTGATTTTGATGTCACACTATTTGTAAGTAAATCAAGAAAAAATCCATATTTTAATATGTTGGAAAAAAAAGGTGATTATTATAAAACTTCTAAAAATCAAAACAACATCTATTCTAGACAAGCCGCTCCAAAAGTTTATGATCATGTTGCGGGATCATATTTTGTGACTAAGAAATTTTTAAAAAGTAAAAGATATCTTAATAATGCAAAAGTTTTAGGATACGAAATACCAAGAAAAGAAAGTTTTGATATTGATGACATATTAGATTTTAAGCTTAGTGAATATTTATTTAAAGAAAGATTATGAAAAAAAATATTGTTTTTGTAGGTGGTACAGGTAGTTTAAGTCTATCAATTGTACAAAGCTTGATAAAACTAAATACTAAAATAGCAATTTTAGATCTCCCATCTTTAAAGCTCAATCGATTAGATAAATTTAAAAATGTTAAAACAATTGAAACTGATATCTCTAATGAATTAAAATTTAAAAAATCTTTCTTAGATGCAAAACGATACTTAAAAAGAATAGATGTTGTTGTTAATTGTGCGTCAATAACTTCAGAGTTTTTTAATAAATCTGATAATTATTTTAATGAATTCCATAACTATGATATGGATACATGGAATAAATCAATCTCAGTCAATTTATCTGGTGTTTTTCTAAGCTGTAGAGAATCTATTAAAGTAATGATTAAACAGAAATATGGAAAGATAATTAATTTTTCTAGTTTATATGGATTTGTAAGTCCAAATTATAATTTATATAAAGATGAAAAATTTAACACACCTGCTTCTTACTCTACATCAAAGTCTGGAGTAATAGGTTTATCGAAGTGGATCGCTGTAAATTATGCAAGATATGGTATATCTGTAAATATTGTTTCCCCAGGAGGTGTTTATAATAACCAAAGTAATAGTTTTGTTAAAAAATATTCAAATTTAAATCCAAGTAATAGAATGGCAAACAAAAATGATTTAAATTCACTTCTAGAATTTTTAATTTTTGAAAATAATAGTTATATAAACGGCCACAACTTTATAGTTGATGGTGGTTTTAGTGTTTGGTAAATCCTGGCAACGACCTACTCTTCCATGCCTTAAGACAAAGTACCATCGGCGCTAACAGCTTTCACGGTCGAGTTCGAAATGGGTTCGGGTGTTTATCTGTTGCTATGGTCACCAGGAAACTTATTGTGCAAAACTTTTCTCTGTACGATATTGTAATCAAGCCAATTGAGTTATTAGTATTGGTAAGCTTCATGCATTACTGCACTTCCACATCCAACCTATCAACGTGGTGGTCTTCCACGACTCTAATGGGGAAATCTAGTATTCAGGTGGGTTTCCCGCTTAGATGCTTTCAGCGGTTATCCTGTCCGTACATAGCTACCCAGCGGTGCTCCTGGCGGAACAGCTGGTACACCAGAGGTACGTTCATCCCGGTCCTCTCGTACTAGGGACAAATCCTGTCAAATTTCCAACTCGTATAGCAGATAGGGACCGAACTGTCTCACGACGTTCTGAACCCAGCTCACGTACCACTTTAATTGGCGAACAGCCAAACCCTTGGGACCTTCTCCAGCCCCAGGATGTGATGAGCCGACATCGAGGTGCCAAACACCCCCGTCGATATGGACTCTTGGGGGGTATCAGCCTGTTATCCCCGGCGTACCTTTTATCCGTTGAGCGATGGCCCTTCCACTCGGAACCACCGGATCACTATGACCGTCTTTCGACTCTGCTCGACATGTACGTCTCGCAGTCAGGCAGGCTTTTGCCATTGCACTCTAAAGCTGATTTCCGACCAGCCTGAGCCTACCATCGCGCGCCTCCGTTACTCTTTGGGAGGCGACCGCCCCAGTCAAACTACCCACCATACAGGGTCCCACATCCAGATAATGGATGATGGTTAGGTATCAAAAAAACAAAGGGTGGTGTTTCATCTTTTGACTCCACAAATGCTAGCGCATCTGCTTCAAAGTCTACCACCTAGCCTACACATTATTTTTCTAATACCACTGTAAAGCTATAGTAAAGGTGCACGGGGTCTTTCCGTCTAACTACACGTACTCCGCATCTTCACGGAGAATTCAATTTCGCTGAGTTGATGTTGGAGACAGCGGAGAAATCGTTACGCCATTCATGCGGGTCAGAACTTACCTGACAAGGAATTTCGCTACCTTAGGACCGTTATAGTTACGGCCGCCGTTCACCGGGGCTTCATTTTAGAGCTTGCACTCCACCATTTAACCTTCCGGCACCGGGCAGGCGTCAGTCCCTATACATCGTCTTACGACTTAGCAGAGACCTGTGTTTTTGATAAACAGTCGCTTCTCCCTATTCTGTGCCACCAACTAAAAGTTGCCTTCTAATTGGTCTCTCTTATTCCGAAGTTACAAGAGCATTTTGCCGAGTTCCTTCAACATCATTCTCTCAAGCGCCTTGGTATACTCTACCTTCCTACCTGTGTCGGTTTAGGTACGATCTATATTCTGAGGCTATTTCCAGGAACCATTTCACAGCATTTTCAATCCAATAAGAAAATACAATTTACATGATCCGTCAACTCTCAGAAGGTACAGGAATATTAACCTGTTTCCCATCGACTACGCATTTCTGCCTCGCCTTAGGGGTCGACTAACCCTGCGCAGATTAACTTTACGCAGGAAACCTTAGGATTTCGGCGAGAGTGTCTCTCACACTCTTTATCGCTACTCATGTCAGCATTCGCACTTCTGATACCTCCAACTTTTTTTTCAAAAAATCTTCAACGGCTTACAGAACGCTCCGCTACCCCTTATAATCATCGCAATGATTACAAAGTCACAGTTTCGGCAAATGGCTTTAGCCCCGTTACATCTTCGTCGCGGAAAAACTTATTTAGAACAGTGAGCTGTTACGCTATCTTTAAAGGATGGCTGCTTCTAAGCCAACCTCCTGCCTGTCTTGGTCTTTCTACATACTTTCCCACTTAGCCATTATTTGGGGGCCTTAACTGGTGATCTGGGCTGTTTCCCTCTCGACTATAGACCTTAGCACCTATAGTCTGTCTGCTATGCATAACATATCGGTATTCAGAGTTTGGTTAGGTTTGGTAGGAATCGCTTCCCCCTAGCCCATCCAGTGCTTTACCCCCGATATCATTCACATAACGCACTACCTAAATAGTTTTCGCGGAGAACTAGCTATAGCGGAATTTGGTTGGCCTTTCACCCCTTAACACAAGTCATCCAAAAACATTTCAACGTTTCCTGGTTCGGTCCTCCGATGCATGTTACTGCATCTTCAACCTGCTCATATTAAGCTCATCCCGCTTCGAGTCTAATCCGTACAACTAATGCCCTATTAAGACTTGGTTTCCCTTCGCCTACACCTAATGGCTTAAGCTTGCTGCACAGACTAAGTCGCTGACCCATTATACAAAAGGTATGCCATCACTTCTCTTGGAAGCTCTGACTGCTTGTAGGCATTCGGTTTCAGATACTATTTCATTCCCCCTATCGGGGTGCTTTTCACCTTTCCCTCACGGTACTAGTTCACTATCGGTCACCAAGGAGTATTTAGGCTTGGGAAGTGGTCTTCCCATATTCAGACAAAATTTCACGTGTTCCGCCCTACTCGAGAATAAAATTACTTTTTACCTATACGGGACTATCACCCACTATGGTTTAACTTTCCAGAAAATTCTAGTTATTATAATTTTATTACTGGCCTGGTCCATTTTCGCTCGTCACTACTAACAGAATGTATTTCTTTTCCTCTAGCTACTAAGATATTTCAATTCACTAGGTTAACTCTTGTTAGCTATTTATTCACTAACAAGTAACTCTAAAGAGTTGGGTTTCCCCATTCGGATATTTAAGGATCAAAGTGTGTTGACAACTCCCCTTAACTTTTCGCAGCCTGCCACGTCCTTCATCGTCTCTTGATGCCAAGGCATCCACTAAATGCCCTTTTGCGCTTGATTGCAATTACGTACAGAGAAAAATTTTGTACGTATTAAAATCAAAAAAAATTTATTTTGATCAGTTATTAATTCATTTTTACAGTTCAAAGAACAAATAAGACGTATAACTTTGTGGTGGAGGATAGCGGGATCGAACCGCTGACCTCCTGAATGCAAATCAGGCGCTCTCCCAGCTGAGCTAATCCCCCTGTTATTGGTGGGCCGAGGAAGACTTGAACTTCCGACCTCACGCTTATCAAGCGCGCGCTCTAACCAACTGAGCTACCAGCCCAATATAATTAAATAAGCACCCAGTACTAGCTATAATTAAAAGAGATACATAGACAACAATCCGGACAATTAGCGAACTAATCATCAATATCCTTAGAAAGGAGGTGATCCAACCGCAGGTTCCCCTACGGTTACCTTGTTACGACTTCGCCCCAGTCGCTGACCCTACCGTGGACGGCTGCTTCCTTGCGGTTAGCGCACCGGCTTAAGGTAAAACCAACTCCCATGGCGTGACGGGCGGTGTGTACAAGGCCCGAGAACGTATTCACCGTAGCACGCTGATCTACGATTACTAGCGATTCCAACTTCATGGACTCGAGTTGCAGAGTCCAATCCGAACTGAGATGGTTTTTTGGGATTAGCTTTATCTTGCGATATTGCTGCCCTCTGTCACCACCATTGTAGCACGTGTGTAGCCCAGACCGTAAGGGCCATGAGGACTTGACGTCATCCCCGCCTTCCTCCAGCTTATCACCGGCAGTTTTTCTAGAGTGCCCAGCCTTACCTGATGGCAACTAAAAATGAGGGTTGCGCTCGTTGCGGGACTTAACCCAACATCTCACGACACGAGCTGACGACAGCCATGCAGCACCTGTGTGTATGCCAGCCGAACTGAAGAATTACGATTCTGTAATTCAAACATACCATGTCAAGGTCTGGTAAGGTTCTTCGCGTTGCTTCGAATTAAACCACATGCTCCACCGCTTGTGCGGGCCCCCGTCAATTTATTTGAGTTTTAATCTTGCGACCGTACTTCCCAGGCGGAGTGCTTAATGCGTTAGCTTCGACACTGAAACTGTTGTCCCAGCGACTAGCACTCATCGTTTACTGCGTGGACTACCAGGGTATCTAATCCTGTTTGCTACCCACGCTTTCGTATCTCAGCGTCAAAAATGGCCTAGTTAGTCGCCTTCGCTTCTGGTATTCTTTCCAATATCTACGAATTTCACCTCTACACTGGAAATTCTACTAACCTTTACCAAATTCTAGATCACTAGTTTTAAATGCAGTTCCTGGGTTGAGCCCAGGGATTTCACATCTAACTTTTTGATCCGCCTACATACGCTTTACGCCCAGTGATTCCGAACAACGCTAGCCCCCTTCGTATTACCGCGGCTGCTGGCACGAAGTTAGCCGGAGCTTCTTCTTCAATTAATGTCATTATCATCATTGATGAAAGAGTTTTACAACCCTAAGGCCTTCTTCACTCACGCGGCATTGCTGGATCAGGGTTTCCCCCATTGTCCAATATTCCCTACTGCTGCCTCCCGTAGGAGTCTGGGCCGTGTCTCAGTCCCAGTGTGGCTGATCATCCTCTCAAATCAGCTATAGATCGTAGCCTTGGTGGAGCAGTTACCTCACCAACTAGCTAATCTAGTGCGGGCTCATCTGAAGGCGATAAATCTTTCTCTTTGCAGACACATCCGGTATTAGCTACAGTTTCCCGCAGTTATTCCGAACCTTCAGGTAGATTCCCACATGTTACTCACCCGTGCGCCACTAAATCCGAGGATTTCGTTCGACTTGCATGTATGAGGCATGCCGCCAGCGTTCGTTCTGAGCCATAATCAAACTCTTAAGTTGAGTAAAATTGACCGAAGTCAAAAATTACGGAACGTCCGTTAAAGCGGAATACTTCTTGTATTAACAAAAGTATTTGTTGATACGTATTCCTTTAACATTCGTAAATTATTTAATTACGAATTGTTGTCTACGTATCTCTTTATTATCTTATTAACAAATAAAAGAACAAATAATACCTTACTAATTTTTATTATTATAAGGAATTATTCTTTTCAAAAGAAAAGAGTATGTGCCTATAATAGTATAAAAATTCCTTGTCAAATCATAAAAAATAAAAAAAAAACAAGTATTTCTGGGGATATTTATGTATAATTTAATATTTTAAAAAAAAATTACAGAATCTAGAAACTAATTGGTTGCGGGAGTAGGATTTGAACCTACGACCTTCAGGTTATGAGCCTGACGAGCTACCGGGCTGCTCCATCCCGCGTCAAAATTAAGAAAGTTTTATTATATGATTGAAACTAAAAATGATAGTAGTTTCACAGTTTTTTACAATGAAAATTAAAAACATTTTAGTAACTGGCGGTTCTGGATATATTGGATCAATGCTTGTCACCAAGTTGGTGATGATGGGTCATAATGTTGGAGTTATCGATATAAACAAATATGCAAAAAATTCTCTTTTACATCTCTACTCATACACAAATTTCAAGTTTATATTAGGAGACGTAAGAGATCAAAAATTAATTAAAAAATACTTAAATAAATATGAATATATTATTCCACTAGCTGCATTAGTTGGGGCTCCTTTATGTGAAAAAAATAAAAATGAGGCAATTCAAACAAATTTAAATTCGATTAAAATGTTAGTTGAAAACTTGAAAGTTGATAAAAAATTAATTTATTTAACAACTAACTCGGGATATGGAATAGGATCTAAACAAAAATTTTGTACAGAAAAATCAAAACTCAATCCAATATCATTGTATGGAGTAACTAAAGTAGATGCTGAAAAAATAGTTATGAAGAGAAAAAATAGTGTTTCTTTAAGACTTGCTACTGTTTTTGGATATAGTTTTAGGATGAGAACTGATTTATTAGTAAATAATTTTGTGCATACAGCAATAAAAAATAAAAAGTTAGATTTATATGAGTCAAATTTTAGACGAAATTTTATTCATATTCAAGATGTTGTGAATGGCATTATTTTTATTATTAATAACTTTCATAAATGTAAAAATGAAGTTTACAATTTAGGATTATCAAGTGCAAATATAAATAAACTAGAATTAGCTAAAAAAATTAAAAAAGTAATAAAAGATTTAAAAATTAGAAAAATAAAAAATAAAAAAGATCCTGATAAACGCGACTATTTTGTAAGTAATAAAAAAATAGAGAAAAAAGGGTTTAAAGCAAAGATAACTTTAGAAGAAGGAATAAAAGAATTAAAAAATATTTATATTATAAATGAAATAAAAGTGAAAAATAATTACTAAAAATTATGAACAAACACCAATTATTAAAAAAAAAGCTTATAAATTTTGAAAATAAAATAAGAAATATTTATGAAAAAGGTAAAATAAAAGCACCAATACATTTGTCTAGTAATAATGAAGATGAATTAATAGACATATTTAAAAAAATAAAAAAAAATGATTGGGTATTGAGCTCATGGCGTAATCACTATCATGCTTTATTAAAAGGAATTTCGGAAAAAGATTTATTTAATCAAATAAAAAATGGTAGAAGTATGTTTGTAAGCAGTAAAAAACATAAATTTTACGCATCTTCAATAGTAGCTGGAATTCTGCCAATTGCACTGGGTATTGCATTGAGTATTAAGAAAAAAAGAAGCAAGAATAAAGTTTGGGTATTCATTGGAGACATGACCTTTGAAACAGGTGTTTTTCACGAATGCTATAAATATGCGAAAAATTTTAAACTACCAATTAAATTTGTAATTGAAGATAATAATTTAAGTACAAATTCACCTACGGATAAAGTGTGGGGGAGGAAATCTCGAAAAAATAGAGATTTAATTTGGTACAATTATACAAATAAGTTTCCTCATCATGGTACAGGAAAATGGATACTGTTTTAACAAATGACATATAAATCAGAATTAATTAAATCTATGAATTATTTAGCTAAAGACAAAAGAACAATTTTTTTAGGTCAATCAGTTAAATATCCGGGAAATGCAATTTATAATACTTTAATAGAAGTGCCTAATATAAAAAAAATTGAAATGCCTGTCTTTGAAGATGTGCAAATGGGAATGTCCACTGGCTTAGCTTTAGATGGATATGTACCAGTATCATGTTTTCCAAGGTTTGATTTCTTAATTTTGGCTATGAACCAATTAGTAAACCATTTAGATAAGATGCGTTTCATGTCTCAGAATAAATTTAAACCGAGAGTAATAATTAGAACTTCAATTGGTTCAAAAAAACCTTTAGATGGTGGTCCACAACATACACAAGACTATACAAAAATATTCAAAATGACATTAACTGAGGTAGATGTTGTTTTATTAGATAAAAAAGAAAAGATATTCCCCTCCTTTAAAAAAGCTCTTAATAGAAAAGACAGTAAATCTTCAATTTTGATAGAGTATGGTGATTATTACAATAAAAATTAATTAATCGCCTAATATTTTTCTTTTTAATTTAACATTTAGATTATCTTTAATATTTTTGACTGCTTTATCACCAAATTTATTTTTTATTTTATTTAAAAAAGGAGGATAAGAGTGATACTCAACAAATGCATCATCTCTAAGTTTTAAAATTTCAGCGGAAGTAAGATGTTCATTTCTTAAAGGTAAGGTTTCATATGAATGAAAAGAGTAACCCTCATAAGAATTGGGAAGTTCTAAATTATTATCTTTTGCTTTTTTATACAATTTACTTCCTGGTAAAGCCATTGAAGCATAAGTATTCCATCCTAAAGTACAAAGCTCTTTACTTAATTCTAATGTTTCAGCTATAGATGATCTATCATCACCTGGTAAACCATAAATATAATTAGCCATTACTTCTATATCTGCCTCATGAACTTTTTGAACAACAGTTTTAATATCTACATCTTGAAATTTACCTTTAGATATTTCAAATCTTATGTTTTTTCTGCCACTTTCAATCCCAAGTGCTAACCATTTTATTCCTGCATCTCTTACAAGATTTAAAATGCCGGGTTTTTTAATTGTATCAACTCTTGAATAGGCCCATATCATTAATTCATCATTTTTGTTTCTCTTTTTTAATAAATTACATAAAGGAATATAAAATTTTGGGTTTAATAGAAACATTTCGTCTGTAATTTTGATGGTTTTTACCCCCATACTAATTAATTTATCAAATTCTTTAATTATAAATTCAGGAGACCAATGTCTCATAAAGCTATAGTTGCCTGCAACACCAATTTGATCATTATCATTTCTATTAATCATGTTTATCATGCAAAAATCACAGCCAAATTTACAACCAAGAGAGGTTTGTATAGCTGCATAAGGTGTTCTCTTTTCTTGATTGTACTCTGCATGCCATAATGGGGCTCGATATAAATCAAAGGGTTCTTTTTTATATGGCAATAAGTCCCAAGCATAACCAGGAAGGTCAATTTCAATTTTATTTTGAGGCACAATAATTTCTGGAGGATTTAAAATTGGAATATCATCATATCTAAAACCAATTCCTCTAATTTTTTTTAAATTTTCTTGATTAAATTCTTTAATTTTAAGCAAATTTAATAAAGCATAAACACCTTCGTTTGTTAATACAATGTCAATACTCTTTTCATTTTCTAGAGTTTCAATTGGAAGAGCTTGCACATGTGAACCAACATATATTATCGGAACTCTAGTTTTTTTTTGTTTTAAAAATTTTGACAAATCCGTTGCACCACTCATACTGGTTGTTCCAGCATTTACATTTTGTCCATAAACAACAAAACATAACAATCTTGGTTTTAATTTTAATATTCTATTGTAAACCTCTTCATGATCAATTTGTTCAGCATTAACATCTAGAATTTTACAATTATAATTCTTTGATCGACATGATTGAGCTAATAATAAAGACCAAGTGGGTGGTTCAATTGCAGAATATTTTTTTGATAACTCTTGATAAGTCCTTTTTGCATTTCCTGGATTAATAAAAAGTATATCAATCATATTTATAATTTAAATAACCTTTATATGTCTTAATTAAATTTAATTTAAAATTTGACTTTGTTTTCCAGCCTATTTTTTTTAGCTCTGTATTATCCAAAACTTTATACATCATTCCATCTATTTTACTTTTATCAAATACTATTTCACCCTTATATTTTAATATATCTTTTAATAAGTATGCTAGTTGTTTTATAGAGTAAATATGCTGAGAAGACACATTAATAGGTTTTTTAAGCTTATAATTTTTCATTATATAAATAGCAGCTTTAGCTAAATCATCAATATAAATAAAATCTCTTATAGGTTTTCCACTTCCCCAAACTATAACTTTTTTTTTGTTATTTGTTTTAGCATCATGAAATTTAATAATAAGATCACTAATTACATGAGAGTAATTTAAAATAAAGTGATCATATGGACCGAAATAATTAGATGGTATAACGGTTATAAAACTCGTGTTGTATTGTCTATTATATGCATCACAAAGATTCATGCCCATGATTTTTGAAGATGCATAATGTAAATTAGATTTTTCTAATTTACCTGATTGTATTAAATCAGTTGAGAGTTTGCGATTATAAATCTTTGGATAAACACAAGAGCTTGCAAAATAGATTAGTTTTTTTACGTTATATTTATGTGAAGTAGATATAAACTTAATTAAAGAATTAATTTCAGAATTCATCAAATCAACTGGAAATTTTTGATTGTATTCAATCCCGCCTTCATCAGCAAATGTTAAAAAAATATACTCAGGTTTAATTTTTTTGTAAATATTTTCAATTTTTCTAATATTATCTTTATAATTTAGAAAATAAATTTTTTTATACCCTCTTTTTTTTAATATAAAATAAATTGAAGATGCTAAATTAGATTTATTAATGATCAAAATTTTTGATTTTTTATTCATTTAATCTATTTTTTTTGGAATTATAAATAATATTTGACCCTTGTGAGTCAAACTTAAAAGGGATGTGTGTTAATTTTTTGAATTTTCTTAAAAAATTTTTTTGTTTTTTTTCTGGAACATAAAACAATATTGATCCACCGCCACCCGCACCTAACAATTTACCACCTAATGCTCCTGATTGTATTGCCTCTTTATATATTTCATCAATTTTACTATTTGAAATATTTTTACTAATTTCTTTTTTATGATACCAAGTTTCATCAAGTAATTGACCAAAATCATCAAATTTTTTATTTTTTAATAGATCTAAAGCTTTCTCAACATGCCCGTTTATTTTATCTAATTCATTTATTTTTAAAGGTAGTTTTTTTACATAAGTTTTAGAGATTTTATCTGCAATCCTAAATATACCTGTATGAAATAACAATAATTTATTTTGTAATTTTTTTAGTTCATTTCTAGTAAAATTAATTTTTTTTATTTTTATATCGCCATTTTGTAAAAATCTAATATGATTAAAACCACCGTAGGTTGCAGCTGATTGATCTTGAGATCCTACAAATTCTTTATTTAGATTTCTTTCGATATAAATTGATTTTTTAAGAAGTTTTTGTTTTGATATTTTTAAATTTTTATATTCATATAAACATTTCAATAGGCCTACAGTAAAAGAGGAGCTCGAACCAATGCCACTTCTAGCTGGTAAATCTCCATCATAGTGAATCTCAATATTATTTTTTATGTTTAATTCTTTTAATATAGATTTAACAATTGGATGCTGTATTTGATTCATATTGTTGCAATATTCAATCTTACTGTACACAATACGAATACTGTGTTTAAAAAAAGGGGGTAGATGCCTACAAGTAATGTAGATATATTTGTCAATTGTTGTAGATAAAACCTGACCTCCATTTCTTAAATACCACTCAGGATAATCTGTACCTCCTCCAAAAAAAGATATTCTATAAGGTGTTTTTGAAATTATCATATTTATTAAGTCTGGTAGCGGAGGAGGGATTTGAACCCCCGACATCACGAATATGAGCCGTGCGCTCTGACCAACTGAGCTACTCCGCCACTATTTTAATTATTAAATCTATATAAAATTTTAATATAATTGTCTCCATAATATTATGCTATTTAAACAAATGTAATAAATAAAACTTTTAATATATCTATAGTAAGTATATGTTTTAATAATCATGATTATAACTAAAACTCCACTTAGAATCAGCCTTGCAGGAGGAGGAACTGATCTAAAAAAATTCTATTCAAAAAATAATGGTTTAGTTTTTAATTTATGTATTAATAAATATATTTATGTAGTTGTTAAAAAACAGCCTGAAATAGTAGATTACAAATATAGAATTAATTGGAGTAAAAATGAATTTAAAAATAGTATTAACTCAATAGAACATCCAATTATAAGAGAAACACTTAAGTATTTTAAGATCTATTCACCAATAGAAATTACAACATTTTCAGATATACCAGCAAATACTGGTTTAGGATCATCTAGTGCTTTTACAGTGGGCTTAGTAAATGCCCTAAGTGTATATTTAAAAAAAAAATATTCTAAAAAGAAAATAGCTGATGTAGCAGCCGATATTGAAATAAATTTTGTAAAAAGAAATATTGGAAAACAAGATCATTATGCTACTTCAATTGGAGGAATAAATAAAATTAAATTTTTAAGAAATGGAAAAGTAATTTTAAATAATTTAAATTTTTCAAAAAAAGTAATTAATGGTTTTGAAAATAGCTCTATGCTTTTTTATACTTATAAACAGAGAGATGCTGGATATGAATTATCTAAACAATTCTCTAGATTTAAAGATAATGAAATCAAGTTAATTGAAATAAAAAATTTAGTTTCGGATGCAATTGCAGCTTTTTCAAGTTTGGATATTAAAAAATTGGGATCAATAATTGATAAAAATTGGCAAATAAAATCTTCAATGTCCACTTCAGTAAGTAATAAATCAATAAATGATAATTATAACAAAGCAAAGTCTAAGGGAGCATATGGAGGGAAAATATTAGGAGCTGGAAATGGTGGTTTTCTTTTTTTATTAGCAAAATCAGATGATCAAAAAAATATAATTAAAAAATTAAATCAGTACACTAGGATAAATTTTAAATTAGACTTAGATGGAACTCAGGTAATATATAATTAATCTAACAACTATTTATAATTTTACATATATACTCTATATCAATTTTGTTTAAATCTGGATAATTGCCAATATACATAGAATAGAAATGTAAATGTTCTGTGTTTGGGAAATTCAAATGAAAATTTTTTCTATAGATTTTTTTTAAATATGGTTGTCTTAATTGATTTCCTCCACCTACGCTTCCTTTTCTAAATTCGATACCATTCTTTTCTAGCGTATTACATAATTTATTCATTAATTTATTATCAGGTTTTTTTAAAATTAGATTAAATGCATAATTACTTTGTCCAATTAAATCAAAATCTGTATAAAATTTTTCTTTATCAATTAATTTAATAAATTTAATTTTATTCTTGTTTCTTTTTAAAATATTTTTATCAATTCTTTTTAATTGATTAATACCTATTATTGCACTTATCTCATTATTTCTCATATTATATCCAGAGTGAGTGAAAATAAATTTTGGATTTAAATCAGGAAATTTGTTTAAATAGGATCTAATAAAATTTTTATCATCTACTTCTCTTAACATCCCGTGACCTCTAATAATTTTAGCTAAATTATAAATATTTTTATCATCTGTACAGACCATCCCCCCTTCTATAGTACTTAAATGGTGTGCATAATAAAAAGAAAAATTGGAAATACTTCCAAATGTTCCAAGTTTTTTTAATTTAAAATAGGCTCCATGAGATTCGCAAACATCTTCTATCAAAACTATTTTTTTTTGTTTTAAAATGTTTAATATTTTACTGCTTAAGCCATTGAAGCCTTGAGCATGGGTGATAAACAATGCTTTTGTTTTTGCATTAATTTTTTTCAATATTTTGTTTTCATCTATGGAAAGATTTTTTAAATCAATATCAATAAATACTGGCTTGAATCCGTTTTCGATAACAGAATTTATATCAGAAGACCATGTGAAAGGAGTCATTATTACTTCGCCAATCCCCCTAGTTTCTTTTAATATTTTCAAACTAATAAAATTAGCTGATGAGCCAGAATTTACGAATACGCTATATTTTACTCCAAGCCATTTAGACCATTTTTGTTCAAATTTTTTTACGTTACTACCTTGCGTTAGTTTTGGATCTTTTTGTTTCAAATAATCAATAACATTATCTAAATCATCTCGACTAATATTATTTTTTATTAATGGATATTTATACTTCATAAATGTTTATGGATTTTAATCATTTTATCTATACCTTTACTAATATTTGTAAAATTTTTGAAACCCAAGGTATATTTAATATATCCATTATCAGCCCAAAAATAAATAGGTTTTTGATCATTTTTTTTATTTTCTAATTTTATTTTTATTTTAGGATTAATTTTTTTTTGAATTATATTCATTATATTTTTTATTTTAACAAGTTTGCCAGAGCCAACATTAATAATTTTATTTTTGTAAAATTTCTTATCTATTAATTTAAGAATTATTTTTGAAAGATCTTCAACATATATAAAATCATTCATTCCGTAAGGATTACTTATTTTAGGTATTTTGTTATTTTTTATAGAGTTAATAATATAAGGTATCAAAGATTTATCTCTTTGGTTTTGACCATAAACATAAAATATCCTTAGCCATAATAAATTTATTTTTTTATTAATAAGTTTTTTTTCAAGATATTCTTTTAATTTGTTTTTAAAATATGAGAAAAAATTTTTTCTATCTAGATTATGATTTATACGTATTTTACCTTTCGGATTTTTATATTCAAAGCAAGAACCACTTATAATTATTTTATTTAGTGTTTGCAAATTTATTATTGCATCAATAAAGCGCTTAGCAAGCTTATAATTTTTTTTACAATTAATTTTATTAAAATTTGGAATTTTATCCCATGCTAGATAAATTAATATTTCAGGTTTAAAGTCTTGTATAATGTTAATATAATTATTATATTTTTCAAGATCGCCTTTAATCCATTTTATATTATTATTACTTTTTTTTTTTGATCTAGAAATACAAAGTAAATTATTTTTTTTATTATTTGAAAGTAGTTTTATTAAAGAAGATCCAATAAAACCCGATCCACCTGTTATTAGAATATTCACTTAATAAAATTTGGATGATTCTTATCTTTTACTGAGATATTTGTTATCTTAATTGGCCATTTAAATTTAAATAATTTATCATCAAATTTTATACCTCTTTCATGTGATGGAGAATAATATTGAGATGATGTATATGTCAAAATAGAGTTGTCTTCTAATGTTAAAAATGCATTTGCACATCCTTTAGGTATATGTATTGATTCTTTATATTTACTTGAAAGTATAATTTTACACCATTGAAGATAGGTTTTAGATTTTTTTCTTAAATCAACTACTATGTCATAAACTTTACCATTTATGCATGTAATTGTTTTTGATTCACCAAAAGGTTCCAACTGATAATGGAAACCTCTCAAAGTGCCTTTTTTGAAGTTTTGACTAATATTAATTTGAGCAATATGATTATCTATACCATATTTTTTAAATTCTTTTTTACAAAAATTCCTAAGAAATAAACCTCTTTTATCAGCAAAAGGAGCTTTTTTAATTAAGTATACTCCTTTGATTGATTGTTCTTTAAAAATCATTTTTTGATAAATTGTTATAAATGATGAATTTTGATTTGTACATTTTACTTTTTCTCATTTCAAGTTAATTAAATTTTTAAATAAAGTTTTTTATCTAACTTTTTAGTTTTTAAAAGATTTTCTAATCTTTGAAGTCTGTAATATTTTTTATTATTAAGATCTTTTTTGGAAAATTTATTTTTTATAAAGTAAGATATTAATTCTTTTATACCTTTATCTACAGTATATTTGAATCTAAAATTTGGAAAATTTTTTTTTAATTTTTTGAAAGAAACATAATAACTTCTTTGATCAATTCCATTTTTATTTACATGTTTATCAGAATACAACGATTGTGATTTTATGAAATTAACATCAATATTAGTTAAATATTTTTTGATGGCAAAAACTACATCTACAATTTTAAGATTATTGTCTTCTAAACCTATATTAAAGATATTATTATTTAATTTTTTATTAAAAAATATAAACTCTATCATAACACGGGACATATCTTCTACATGAATAAAAGGCCTCCATGCAGATCCATCCGAATTTAAAGATATATTTTTATCAACAAATGCTTGAGCTGTTAGCATATTAATTACCAGATCTAACCTTAATTTATTGGAGTAACCAAATGCAGTACCAAATCTAAGAATATATTTATGAACCTTTATAAATTTTTTACTATTAATTAATTTTTCCATTCTAAGTTTATTCTTTGAATAAAAAGTAAGTGGATTTGTTAAACTGGATTCATATGAATATTTTTTACTCGTTTTGCCATAAACAGAACAACTCGAAGCAAAAATAAGTTTAATATTATTTTTTTTACATATTTTTAATATATTTTTTAATGCATAATATTCTGGATCAAATATTTCTTTAAATGTTAAATTTCTTGGATCATTTTGAATACCAGATAAAAAAATAATAACATCTATATTTTTTAAATCTGTAGCTGAGATTTTTCTTGCATCTTTTTTAATGAAATTTCTTTTTTCTTTTTTAATATAACAATTTGAAAAAAAACCTGAATCATAAGATTTTACTATTATATCATCCTTTTTTTTTAATATTTTTGTTAAAGTGTCTCCAACGTATCCTTCAGAACCAATAACAGCTAAACTTATAGACATAAAATTTTGAATAATTAAATAAATGTATATTTATATACTAAAAGATTCTCCGCACCCACATGTACTTTTCTCATTAGGGTTATCAAAAACAAATCTTGAAGAAAGTTTATCTTTCCGATAATCCATTACTGAACCTAATAAAAAAATTGTAGCCTTTGGGTCTATTAGTATCTTTGCACCATCTTGCTGTATAATTTCAAAATTTTTTAGGTTAGTAGAGTTACCAAAGTCTAATTTGTACGAATACCCACTGCAACCAGACTTATCTACTCCAATCACAACAGAGTCCATGCCCTCTGGAGCATTTGACATAATCCTTTTGATTTGAGTAGTGGCATTAGGTGTAATGGATAATAAGTTATTCATAATGTTATTATAAATTAAATTAAAAAATATCTAAAGCAAGTTTTGCTTCCTCTGACATTAAATCTTTATGCCACTTTGGATCCCAAACTAAAGACACTTCAATTGAATTTATATTTAATATTTTTTCTACTGATTTTCCAACACTTTCTGGCATAGTTCCCGCAACTGGACAATTGGGATTAGTTAAAGTCATTTTAATTTTAATATCATTATTATCATTTATTTTTATTTCATATATTAAGCCTAAATCATACAAATTAACTGGTATTTCTGGATCCATAACTCTCTTAATGCATTCTATAACTTGCACTTCTTTAATTTTTGTTGATTTATTTGGGTTGTAAAACTTTTTTATGTAACTTGAATTTTTGTCTGGTAGAAAATCATTTAATTTTTTATCTTCCATTAATTATAATAGAATTTTAGTTATTTCATCTATGCTGTCTGCTAAATAATCAACGTCGTCTTTTGTATTATATACTCCAAATGAAATTCTAGAAGTTCCAGTAACATTTAAATGCTTCATTAGAGGTTGGCAGCAATGATGTCCGGTTCTTATTGCTATGTTCTTTTTATCTAACATCGCGCCTAAATCAGAATTATGCAACCCCTCAATATTAAAAGAAATGATTGCTCCTTTGTTTTTATTTGATCCATATATTTTTATATTGTTAAATTTTGAAAGTTTTTCAAAAGCGTAATCATGAAGTTTCATTTCATGATCATAAATAAAATTTGGATCAAGTTTATTCATAAAATTTAATGAAGAAGAAAATCCGATGACTGGCGCAATAGGAGGAGTACCTGCCTCAAATTTTTCGTAACCATTTGCATATGTACTTTTATCAATATCCACGTCATGAATCATTTGCCCTCCACCTTGGTAAGGATTAAATTCATCTATCCATTTATCTTTCATGTATAATATGCCGAGACCTGAAGGGCCATACATTTTATGTGCAGAAAAAACATAAAAATCAGGATCTAAATCTTTTAGATCAACGTTTTTGTGGGGAGCAAATTGACAACCATCTAATAGTAGCGGTATATTATTTTTTTTCGCGTATTCTTTTATTTTATCAAAATTAGTTATTGATCCTGTTACATTTGACATGTGGGTTAATGTAATTAATTTAGTTTTTGAGTTAATTTTATCACTTAATTCATCGTAATTAATTTCATAGTTTTCGTTTAGCCCAAGAGGTATAATTTTAATCTTTTTTTCAATTAAATGCCAAGGTATCAAATTAGCATGGTGTTCAAGATAACTTAAGATTATTTCATCACCATCTTCTAAAAATTTTTTAGATATACAAGAAGAAATTAAATTTATACCCTCAGTAGCACTTTTAACAAAAATAATATTGTTTTCAGATGTATTTAAATAATCTGCAACTTTTTTTCGAGCATCTTCAAATTTCTTTGTTAACTTTGAACTTAATTCATAATTGCCTCTATGAATATTTGCATATTCATTTGTGTAACAGTTATTGGTAGCTTCAATCATTTCATCAACTTTTAATGCTGAAGCTGCAGTATCTAAAAAAACTAAATTAGGATTTTTTTTGAATACGGGAAATTTTGATTTTATGTTTGAAATATTCATTTCACTTTACTTAAGTATCTTACTAGTTTCTTTTGTATTATTTCAGACATTTGCTCATTATCAATACTACTTAATTCTTCATTAATAAATGATGATATCAATATTTTAGTAGCTGCAATTTTACTGATACCTCTAGATCGAAGATAAAAAATAGCATTTTCGTCTATTGGTCCAATGGTGGAGCCATGACTACATTTTACATCATCAGCATATATTTTTAATTCAGGTTTAGAAAAATACGATGCATCATCTGATAAAAGTATACCTTTACTGAGCTGATATCCCTCCGTTTTTTGAGCAACTTGATCTACATGAGTGTTACTAAAGTAAGTTGCTTTAGAACGATCATTCAGAATACCTTTATAAACTTGATTACTTTTACAATCTTCAGCTAAATGCTTAACAAATGTTTTGTTGTTAGAAGTGTTATTATCTTTTAGAAAAAATATTCCTTGTAAATCAGCTTCTGAGTTAGCTTCTATTAACTCAGAATAATGAAAATTTCTTACGTAGCCTTCTGAAAAATTATATACTTTTTGGGTGTAAGTAGAATCTTTTTTACATGAAGAATGGCTTGTTATTATTAGATTATGATTAGGAGAATTATCTTGTATTAAAAAATGGTTTAACTTAGAATTTTTTTCTAATTTAATTACATTTAGTATATTTGATGTGGAGTTATTTTTATTTTCATATTCTTCAATAAGATTTAGTGATGATCCCTCTTCACAAATATAATTATTTTTTTGAAATATGGTTAAATTATCATCAGTTATAATATTTGATATTTTAATTTTTATATTATTATTTTTTTTTATAACAATCTTAAAACCACTATTTAAAAATAATGAATTAAGATTTACAAAATGATCATTATTTTCAATTGTATCATTCTTAGAAAAATCATTATAATCTTCATCTAAAATTTTAGTAATTTCAATTTTATCATCTTTAAAACTCGAACACTGTCCATTTGCTGAAACTATTGAATAACTATTTTCCAGATTATTGTTTATTACTGATGTTTCTTCAGGAATCAGATATTTATAATTAAAATCAATAAAGTTTTTTAGATTGATATTTTTAACACTTTCATTATTTTTTTTATCAAACCTATCATTTTCAAAAATATTTATTAATTTTTCTCTATGATTTTGAATATCCTTGTTTTCTGAAAAAAAAATATTTTTTTTATTTTTTGTATAGTTATCTTGGATATTCATTACTGAAATTTTTGAAATCCATCTTTTTCTATTTCAGCAGCAATTTCAGATCCTCCTGATTTAACAATGGAACCATTTACCATAACATGTACAAAATCTGGTTTAATATAATCCAAAAGTTTTTGATAATGAGTAATTATTAAAAATGAATTATCCTTTGTTTTAAGTTTATTAACCCCATCAGTAACAATTTTAAGAGCATCGATATCAAGCCCTGAGTCTGTTTCATCTAAAATAGCTAGATCCGGATTAAGAATGCTCATTTGCAAAATTTCATAACGTTTTTTTTCTCCACCAGAAAATCCAGTGTTAACTGATCGTTTAAGCATATCAATATTTATACCTAGGTCACTAGCTTTGGATTTTAAAAGCTTAGCAAATGATAAGTTATCAATTTCTTCTTCGTTCATACGTTTTCTTTTTGAATTAATCGCAGAATATAAAAAAGGAGTTATGTTTACACCAGGTATCTCAACTGGATATTGAAAAGCCAAAAACATTCCTTCTTGGGCTCTTTCTTCGATATTTAAATCAAATAAATCTTTGTCTTTGAAATTAATTTTGCCATTTAAGATTTCGTAATCCTCTTTACCTGCCAAAACATTTGCTAATGTACTTTTACCACTTCCATTTGGACCCATAATTGCATGCACTTCACCTTTATCTATATTCAAATTAAGGCCTTTAAGAATATTTTTATATTCAATTTTTACAGATAAATCTTTGATTTCTAAAAACATATTACCCTACACTTCCCTCAAGAGAAATAGATACGAGTTTTTGTGCTTCAACAGCAAATTCCATTGGAAGCTCTTGTAAAACTTGCTTGCAGAAACCATTAACAATTAATGAAACTGCTTCTTCATGACTTAACCCTCTTTGTCTGCAGTAATAAAGTTGATCTTCGTTTATTTTTGAAGTTGAAGCCTCGTGCTCAATAACAGCTGTATTATTTTTTGAGTCAATGTAAGGAACTGTATGTGCTCCACATTGATTCCCCACTAACAAAGAATCACATTGAGTATAATTTCTCGCTTTTTCAGCTTTCCTTAAAAAAGAAACCTCACCTCTGTAAGTATTTTGAGATTTGCCTAGAGAAATACCTTTGGATATAATTTTACTTTTTGTATTTTTACCAATGTGAGTCATCTTTGTTCCAGTGTCAGCTTGTTGAAAATTATTTGTTATTGCTACAGAGTAAAATTCACCAATTGAATTATCTCCTTTTAAAATACAGCTAGGATATTTCCATGTAATTGCAGAGCCAGTTTCTACTTGTGTCCATGATATCTTACTATTTGTACCTGCGCACAGACCTCTTTTAGTAACAAAATTATAAATTCCACCTTTTCCATCTTCATCTCCTGGATACCAATTTTGAACAGTTGAATATTTTATTTCTGCATCCTCTAAAGCAATTAATTCTACATTAGCTGCGTGTAATTGATTATCATCTCTTTTTGGAGCTGTACAACCTTCTAGGTAACTAACATAACTCCCTTTATCTGCAATAATTAAAGTTCTCTCAAATTGGCCGGTATTTTCTGCATTGATTCTAAAATAAGTTGATAGCTCCATTGGACATTTTACACCTTCTGGAATGTAAACAAATGAACCATCAGTAAACACAGCTGAATTTAATGCGGAAAACGAATGGTCTCCAGCTGGTATAACTGATCCTAAATATTTTTTTATTAAATCAGGATGTTTCTGTATTGCTTCTCCGATAGAACAAAAAATTATACCAAGTTTTTCTAATTCACCTTTATAAGTTGTTGCGACTGAAACGCTATCAAACACAACATCAACAGCAACACCTGCTAATACTTTTTGCTCCTCTAAAGGAATACCAAGTTTATTGTATGTTTCTATAAGTTTTGGATCTACTTCACTTAAATCTTTAGGTTTCTTTTCAAAACCTTTTGGTGCTGAGTAATAGTAAATATTTTGATAATCAATTTCAGGAAAATTAAGGTTTGCCCATTTAGGCTCTTTCATTTTTTTCCATTTTGAAAATGCTTTTAGTCTCCACTCAAGCATCCAATCTGGTTCGTTTTTTTTCAATGAAATAAATCTTATGGTATTTTCATCTAATCCTTTTTTTGGCTTTTCACTATCTATTTCAGTTACAAATCCATATTTGTACTTATTTTTGCTATAAGAATCTAATCTATTTAGAGTTTCTGAGTTCACAATACTTCATCTAATTCATTAATTGAAAAAATCTAGTTAATTCAACAGAAATTAAGCAAATTTAGAACTGACTTTAAATTTAAGCAGTAATCCAACCGCCTCCAAGTAATTGGTCATTTTTGTAAAAAACACAAGCTTGTCCTGGAGATGTTTTATCTAATTCTGTTTCAAAAGTAAAAGTTCCATGATCACTATTGATATCAAGAATACCTGGTAAATCCTCTTGAGTTGATCGTATTTTTGCTGAACAATCAAGTCGTTTAGGTAAAATATTTCCACCCAACCAATTGATATTTTTAAAATTAATAACATTTTTTTTCAATTTTTCTTTTGTACCTAAAGTAATTGTGTTTTGATCTTTATTTATGTCTATTACGTACAAAGCTTCTTTTGTGCCGCTTATGCCAATACCTTTTCTTTGACCAATTGTATAATTACTAATACCTTCGTGAGTTCCAAGAATATTTTTATCAGTATCATAGATTATACCCTTTTTGTTCACACTTGGATTTAGATTTTTAATAAGATCCCTATAGGAATCAGATGTTACAAAACAAATATCTTGGCTATCAGGCTTATCACTAACACTTAGTTTATATTCTTTAGCTAGCTCTCTAATTTCAGATTTTTTGAAATCACCTAATGGGAACCTCACATAATTTAATTGCTCTTGTAATGTTGAAAAAAGAAAAAAACTTTGATCTTTTGAAAAATCTTTTGCTTTATGTAAACTTGCGTTATTCAAAGATCCTTTTCTTATTGCGTAATGACCTGTTGCAAGAGCATCAGCTCCAATTTTTTTTGCCTCATTAAGTAGATCTGAAAATTTCACTGTTTCATTACACTTAACACAGGGTAAAGGGGTTTCACCATTTGCATAAGAATCAACAAAGTTGCTAATTACACCATCAAAAAATTTGTCTTGATAATCTAAAACTATGTGTTTGAAATCATTGTTCCTAGCAACATTCTTAGCATCTTCAATATCAATACCAGCACAGCATGATTTACTAATAGATGCATTAGAATTATTATATAATTTTAGTGTAATACCGGTTACATCGTACCCTTGTTGTTTAAGCATCACAGCTGCAACTGAGCTATCTACTCCTCCAGACATAGCCACAACTACTTTTGTGTCTTTTTCTGACTTATTAAAACCAAGAGAATTCATATATTTAAAACATCTATATTTACAAAATCATATAACTTCAATAATAGCTTTATCAAATGGTAGACTTATTAATTCCAGGCCCAGAAGGAAAAATAGAAGCTAAATATTCTCATAATAAAAGAGATGACTCACCAATAGTAATATTATTACACCCAGATCCTTCTAAAGGAGGAACAATGCATACTAAAATTATTTTCAAGATGTATAAAATCTTCATAAAAGCTGGGTTTTCTACAATAAGATTTAATTTTAGGGGAGTAGGTAAAAGTGAGGGTTTTTTTGATGATGGTGAAGGTGAATTGAGTGACGCTGCATGCATTCTAGATTGGCTACAACAGTATAACACTAATTCTAAAATATGTTGGGTAGCTGGATTTTCTTTTGGAGCATGGATTGCAATGCAACTTTTAATGAGAAGACCTGAAATTAATGGATTTGTAAGTATCTCACCTCCGGCTAATTTAAGAGATTTTAGTTTTTTAGCACCTTGCCCATCTTCTGGATTAATTGTGCATGGTGATAAAGATAACATTGCTTCATTTGATTCAACAAAAATTCTAGTTGAAAAACTTCAATTGCAAAAAAAAGTTGACATAAAATTTAGACCAATAAAAGGTGCTGATCATTTTTATGAGAGTTATTCAAATGAATTTGAAGAATCTATAAATGAATACATAATCGAAAAATTAAAAACATAGTAGTTTAGTATGAAATTTCAGTCAGAATTTCTTAATGAAATTAAAGAAAGAGGATTTATCTATCAAGATGTAGAGATTGAAAACTTAGATAATATTTTATTAAAAAACAAAATATCTGGTTATATTGGTTTTGATATAACAAGTGATAGTTTGCATGTTGGTAGTTTAATTCAATTAATGTTACTTCATTGGCTTGATTTTTATGGACATCAAGCAATTGCTTTAGTTGGTGGAGGGACCACATTAATTGGTGATCCTTCCGGAAAGGATCAAACAAGAAAAATTCTAACTAAGGATGATATTGACAAAAATATTCATAATATTGAAAAAACATTTAATAGATTCATAGATCTAAATAATAATTCCATAATTATTAATAATTACGATTGGTTGTCAGAATTAAACTACATTGAATTTCTAAGAGAATTTGGATCCAAAATTACATTAAATAGAATGCTAACTTTTGAGTCAGTAAAAGGTAGATTAGATCGGGAGCAGCCATTAACAATATTGGAATTTAACTATATGCTTCTCCAAGCATATGATTTTTTATATTTGAACAAACACTATAATTGTATTTTACAAATGGGAGGATCAGACCAATGGGGAAATATATTAAGCGGTGTTGATTTAATAAAAAAAATTAATAAAAAAGAAGCATTTGGTATAACTTCTCCTCTAGTTACAAATACTGACGGTTCAAAAATGGGCAAAACAGCAGATGGAGCTATTTGGCTAAATAGAGATAAGATCTCTAATTTAGATTTTTTTCAGTTTTGGAGAAATATAAACGATAATAATGTATCAAAGTTTCTACATTTATTCACTAAACTACCTTTAAATGAAGTTAAAAAACTTTCTAAATTAAAAGATCAAGAAATTAATGAAGCCAAAAAAATTTTGGCTTATGAGGTAACTAAAATTGTTAGAGGAAAAGAAGACGCAGATGAAGCACTTGAAATAACAAATAATATATTTAGCTCTAAAATTATTGATGAAAGATTGCCAAATACTTCCCAAGATAAATCCAAATTATTAGATGAAAGCTATACAATTTTAGACGCAATTGAAAAGCTTGAATTAGTAAAAAGTAGAAGTGAAATTAAAAGGCTTTTAAAATCTGATGGGATTAAAGTTAATGACAAACTTTATAATAATAAAAATTTATCTCTAAAAAATTTTGCAGATCTCAAAGAAATAAAAATCTCAATAGGAAAAAAGAAAATTGGAATATTAAAAATAATTTAAGCCAATTATAAGGTTAGAGAATTTTCTAAAAATCCATTTATTTTTCCATCTAAAACTTCATTTACATTAGAAGTTTCATAACCACTTCTTAAATCTTTTATTAGTTTGTATGGATGTAATACGTATGATCTGATTTGATTTCCCCAACCTATATCTTTTTTTTCTTTATTTTTAATATTCTCATCATCTTTTCTTTTTTGTAGTTCAGTTTCGTAGATTCTAGATTTAATCATTTTCATTGCATTGGCTCTATTTTTATGTTGTGATCTGTCACTTTGACATTGAACAACTATATTCGTTGGCAAATGTGTTATTCTAACAGCACTGTCTGTTTTATTTACATGCTGACCGCCAGCTCCAGATGCTCTGTAAGTGTCAATTCTTAGATCATTATCTTTTATTTCTACTTCAATTTTATCATCTATTTCCGGATAGACCCAAACGCTTGCAAAGCTTGTATGCCTTCTTTTATTACTGTCAAAAGGAGAAATTCTTACCAAACGATGAATACCACTCTCTTTTTTTAACCATCCGTATGAGTAATCCATATTAACTTTAAGTGTGCATGATTTAATTCCTGCTTCTTCACCTCTTGTTTGTTGTAATAAACTAACCGTGCAATCATCTTTAGTATCAGCCCATCTTAAATACATTCTTTGTAAAATTTCTGCCCAATCTTGACTCTCTGTCCCACCTGCACCAGCATGAATTTCTAAGAAAGCATTAAAATGATCAGCTTCATCATTTAGTAAATTTAAATAACGTATTTTTTCTGACAACTTTAGAGTCAGTTCTACTTCTTTTTTAAGTTCATTTAGTAAAGAGTCGTCTTTATTTTTTTGAATAAAATTATAAATCTCTTCTATTTCCTCAAGCGATTGTTTTAACTTATTAAAGTCATTTATTTTATTTTCAATATGTTTTATATTTTGAAATATTTTTTTTGCATCGTCATTTTCCCAAATATTTGGATCAGAACTTTCTATTTTTAAATTTTCTAAATTAGTTTTTAGAGATTTATAGTCAAACTCCCCTCCTTATAAGGTCAAAGTTTGACCTTATTTGCTTTAAATTCACTTCAATAAATTCAATAATGTCCATAAATATATTATTCTAATAAACCACCTGTTCCAGAAATGGAATTATTATTAAAATTTTCTAAACCATCTATAATATTAGTTTTTCCCATATAAGGTTCAGATCCTAACAAAAAGGGTTCATTGATACTCCCATCTATATTAGATACTTTACCAGTATTTGGGTCAATTCTTACAAAACTAATACCAGAAGGAATTCTAAATGGTTTTTTATTTTTATTAATTTTAATTTTTTCAGCAAATTTTTTAAATATTGGAACTGCCACACTAGAACCAGTTTGTTTATACCCTAAGGATTTAGGTTGATCGTAACCAACATATACACCAATTACTAAATCTGGAGTATAACCAACAAACCATGCATCTTTATTTTGATTTGTTGTCCCAGTTTTTCCTGCTATTGGAATATCTAAATCAATTAATTTTTTTGCTGTCCCTCTCTTTATAACTCCTTCCATCATTGAGGTGATTTGATATGTAAATCTTGGATCAACAACAATATTTTTATTTTCATCTAATTTTGGAATTTGAATATCTTTCAACAATGTGTCAACTCTACATTCAAGACATTTTTTTAATCTAGTATCATAAATTTTTTTTCCATCCTTAGAGTAAATACCTGTGATAAATTTAGGTTCTATTTTTTTTCCACCATTTGCAATAATCGCATAGGCATTCGTTAAATTTTCTAAAGTTATAACACCAGAACCTAAAGCCATTGAAAGTTTTTCATCAAAACCTTCATTGATATTAAACTTTCTCGCCATATTTAAAATTTTTTTCATTCCTAGCCTATTAGCAAGTCTTACCGTCATAAGATTTCTTGATTTTTCAATACCTGTCCTCATAGTTGTAAGACCATAAAATTCATCTGTATAGTTAGAAGGTTTCCATTTTGGAAGACCTGGACCTTGATCGACTACATATGGAGCATCTAAAATTAAAGTAGACGGTGTGTAACCTTCATTCAAAGCAGTTAAATAAACAATTGGTTTAAACGCAGAGCCAGGCTGGCGTTTGGCTTGCGTTGCTCTATTAAATTCACTTTTTTTAAAGCTGTATCCACCAGAGAGACCCAAAATATCACCAGTATATGGGTCTAAAACAATTATAGCGCCATTAACTTTAGGTTCCTGACAAATAATGAATGTATTATTTTTTATTTCAATGTAGATCACATCTCCTTTATTAAAAGTACTATTTAAAAGCCAATTATTGAATTCATTATCTAAATTAATTTTAAATTTATTTTTCTGCTGATTAATTACTTCAATTTTTTTTTGAAATACTTTATCAATAATGACTACTTCCCATTTTGGATAAAAAGGATTATTATTATTGTACATATCTATATTTTTTATAAAATTTTCATAACTAGTATTTTCTATTAGACCATTCCATCCTAGTTTTTTTTCATACTCAACCAAACCTTCAAACAAGCTTAAGTTTGCACTCTTTTGTATATTTGAATCAAGTGCAGTTTTAATTATTAATCCATCAGAATAGAGTTTTTCTTTACCAAATTTTTCAAATAATTCTTTTCGGATTTCTTCATAAAAATAGTCAGCTTCTGAGAATTTAATATCAGATCTCTGATTTACAACTAAGGGCTTATTTTTATATTTGAGGTCATTTTTATTTATAAATCCATTAGCATACATTCTATCAATTACCCAATTTCTTCTATCAATTGCCTTCGAATAATTTTTTTTGGGATTATAGTTATTAGGTGCTTTTGGTAATGCTGCTAAAAAAGCTATTTCGTGTAGCTCAAGGTCATATATTGATTTATTAAAATAATTTAAGCTTGCGGTTCCAATTCCATAAGATCCATAACCTAGATAAATATCATTTAAATATAATTCTAATATTTTATTTTTATCTAAAATATTTTCAATTCTTAAAGCTAAAATAATTTCTTTAATTTTTCTAGAATAACTCAGTTCATTATTTAAGAGAAAATTTTTAACAACTTGTTGAGTAATTGTTGATGCTCCAACTACTCTTTTACCAGTGTTTATGTTTATTATATTTGTTAGAAAGGCTCTAGCAATTGCTATCAAATCAATTCCATAATGTTTATAAAAGTTTTTATCCTCAGATGATAAAAAAGCATATTTTATATTTTGAGGAATTCTATCCTCAGGGATAAATATTCTTTCTTCAGAATAAAAGCTTTTTAAAAGTAATCCGTCAGAACTATATATCCTAGATGATAAATTTGGTTTGTAGTTTACAATACTTTCATATGAAGGCAATTCTGGAGAGTATTGCCATAAAGTATAAAAAATTGAAGAAATTAATATAAATCCAGATAAAAACAGAAATATCAATAATAATTTTATATATCTTAAAATTCTATTCATTTTGATAATCTACATTGTGAAATAGTTAAAAATATGTCATTAGGCAAATATATTACAATTTTTCAAAAATGACTTTAACATTTAAAAATTTTTACGGAGTTTCGGCATTATGTCAAAAAATATACTTATTGATACAACAAATAACATTGAAACAAGAATTGCAGTTACTGAAGATGGTAAACTAGATGACTTTGAAATTGAAACAAACAAAAAAAATGCAGTTAAAGGGGACATTTATCTAGCAAAAATAACTAGAATAGAACCTTCTCTTCAAGCTGCTTTTGTTGACTTTGGCACAAATAGAAACGGATTTCTTCCTCTAAATGAAATACACCCAGATTATTTTAAAATTCCTGCAGCAGATGAAGCAAAAATAAAAGAACTAAGTGATAAAATAAATAATGAAAAAGAAGAAGAAGATATACAAAACTCAGAAAATGTAAATGAACTAGATGAGTCTGAGAATGAAAATATTGAAACAAAATCTGAAGAAGAACAAGAGAATACAGATGAAAAAACTATTTCTATTAGAAAAAGAAAAAAAAATTTAAGCCCAAGAAAAGAATATTTTAATTATTTTAGAAAATATAAAATTCAAGATGTAATTCGACCTAAACAAGTCTTACTTGTGCAGATCAATAAAGAAGAGAGAGGTTTGAAAGGAGCGGCATTAACAACATATTTATCATTTGCAGGAAGGTATTGCGTGCTAATGCCAAATAGTATGAATAGTGATGGCATATCTAGAAAAATTGGAGATATAGAAGAAAGAAAAAAATTAAAGCAGATTTTATCATCAGTAGAAATACCAGAAAAAATGTCGGTAATTGTAAGAACAGCTGGAATTGGAAGGACAAAAAAAGAAATTTCAAAAGATCTCTCATTCCTTGTAAGTCAATGGAATAAAATAAGAGAAATTACTTTAAAATCAGAAGCACCAGAAATGATTCATGAAGAAGGCAACGTTTTAAAAAGGGCAATTAGAGATATGCTTGGTGAAGATGTAGAAAAGATTTTAGTTGAAGGGAAAGATGGATACGATAAAGTTAAAAAAATTACAAAAAATTTAGCACCAACTTTCGTTAAAAAAGTAAAACAATACAAATCTGATGAAAACTCACTTTTTGCTTCAAATAATATTGAGACACAAATTAATGATCTTTTTAGTCTCAATGTAAAATTAAAATCTGGTGGATCTATTGTAATTAACACAACAGAAGCATTGGTGGCAGTAGATGTAAACTCTGGGAAAAATACATCTGAAAGAAATATTGAAAATACCGCCTTAAAAACAAATCTAGAAGCTGCGGTAGAGATAGCTAGACAACTAAGATTAAGAGATCTTGGAGGCTTAGTAGTTATTGATTTTATTGATATGGATGATTATCGAAATAATTTTAAAGTTGAAAAAAGTTTAAAAACCGCTCTTATAAGAGATAGAGCTAGAGTACAAATCGGAAGAATAAGCATGTTTGGATTAATGGAACTATCAAGACAAAGATTAAGATCCAGCTTGATTGATAAATCTTTTGAAAGATGTAACTATTGTAAAGGGTCAGGTTTAATTTTGAATTCTTCATCAATAATTGATCAAATATTAAAAGTAATTAAAGAAAAAATCTCTGAAAATAAAAATTCAATAATTAATGTTAAATGTAATAGTGGATTAGCAGAAAATTTATTAAATAATAAAAAGAGTGAAATAAATTCATTAGAAAATAAATTTGAATCAAAAATTAATTTTTATTTTGATCCACAATATTCTTTACATGATCCTTTAATTGAAATTGATGAAGGATATCAGTCCAATAGTATTGAAAAAAAAATTACAAGAAAAAAAAATACAAATACAAAATTAGTTAAAAAAAAGAAGATTATAAAAACAAAAAAAACTAAGAAAAGTACTAAGAAAAATAATTTAGATATTAATGAAATAAAAGAAGATAATAAAATTGATACTCAAAAGGACCTAACTTTAACCGAAAGTGAAATAAACGAAGATGAAGAAAAAACTGGTTGGTGGTCTTAAAAAAATATTAATTTTTATTTTATTTTGTATTTTTTCTTTTAAAAGTGGTTACAGCTCACAAATACTAGATTACGAGACTGATGAATTTATTAATAATATTTTAGAAGATATAATTGAAGTAAATAAAATAAATAAAAAAATTAAATTTAAAATAAATAATAGTAATGAAATAAATGCTTTTGTAGACATTAATAATGTAATTCATATTAATTCTGGATTAATAATTTATTGCCAAGACTATGTAGCACTATTGTCTGTATTAGCTCATGAAGTTGGGCATATAGATCTCAATCATATTACTCATAGGAAAAAAAAAATTGAAAATAGTAGAAAATACAATACTCTAAGTCTTTTATCCATAATAGCTGGTTCAACATTATCTCAAAATCCTCAGTTATTACAAGGAAGTATTCTAACTTCAGCTACTTTATCAAATCAATATATCGTATTCAGTAAGGATCAAGAAATGGAAGCAGATTTATATGCATTAAAAACACTTAATTTACTAAAAACCAATTCTCAATCTATTCAAACATTGCTAGAAACAATAGAACAAAAATTATTAAACAAAGGTTTTTCAAAAGATAAGCAAAGAATTAGCACACACCCATATTTCAAAGATAGGATATTATTAGTAAAAAATTTTAAAGCTAATCATGGAAATAGTTTTAATGAAAATTATAATGAAAGGTTTAACTTTATAAAAGCAAAATTTGTAGGTTATAGTAATAATGATGAGGTTTTAAATGAGTTAGATGAGCCTTTTAAAACTTATGCAAAATCAATTAAAATAGCTCGAAGTGGAAATCTAAAAATGTCTCTGAAGAACTTAAATGATATAATTAAAATGAATAAGAATAATTTTTTGCTTGAAACTAAAGCGGATATATTATTTTCTCATGGATATACTGATGAAGCAGTAAAATTTTATAAAAAAAATTTAGAGAAATTTCCATTAAATTATTATGCCCAAATAAGAATATTTGAAAATATAAAAATAAAAAATTTATCTGATAGCGATACTGAAAAAGTTTTTCAAAGTAATAAAGATCTTTTATACAAATATTTTAATAATAAAAATGTTTTATTAAAATATATTGAATTAGCACAAAAATTAAATAAAAAGGAATGGCTAAAATTCTTTAAGTTTGTTTTGTCAATAAATAATATTGAAAAAGAAGTTTTTGAAATTGAAATAAAAAACTTCAAGAAAACTAAGAATAAAGATTTATTAAAATTAGTTAATATAATTCAAAATATAAGTTAATGAGTGGATCACTAGTATACCAAGATTATATAAATTTAATTAATAAAAATTTTATCATTACTGAAAATATTCAAAGTTTTCAGATACAACCATCAAGTATAGATTTGTCATTAAGTGAAGAGTGTTATGAAATTAGGCATAGTTTTTTATCCTATAATTCAAAGGTTAGAGAAAAAATTAAAGATTTATCTATAAAAAAAATAAATTTAAATAAAGAATATATATTTAGAAAAAATAAAACTTACATTGTAAGAATTAATGAAAGTCTCAATTTAAATAATAATATATTTGGTCACTGCAACCCTAAAAGCAGTACGGGAAGATTAGATATTTTTTGTAGAACACTTGTTGATTATGCAGAAGAATATGAAAAAATTCCTAAAAATTATAAAGGTGAAATATTTTTAGAAATAACATCAAGATCATTTGATGTATCATTGAGAAAAAATAATTCTTTAAACCAATTGAGACTTGTTAGAAAAAGTCATAATTATTTGACTGATAAACAACTAGTTAATCTTAATAAAAAACAAATAATTTCAAATCAAACTAGAGATGATGTTAAAATTGATAATGGATTAAAGTTATCAGTTGATCTGACTAGATCAAATATTATCGCATATGTAGCTAAAAAAAATACTCCGGTGCTAAATTTTTCTAAAATTAAATCTCATAAAATAAATGATTTTTGGAATATAATTCGAAAAAGTAATAAAAAATTAGTAATTGAAAAAAACAAGTTTTATATTTTGAGATCAAAAGAGAAAGTTGTTATACCATCAAATTTAGCTGGTGAAATGATACCGTATGATACAGGCATTGGAGACTTCAGGGCTCATTATGCAGGATTTTTTGATCCTGGTTTTGGTCTAGGTAGAGGATCATATGCAGTTTTGGAAGTAAAAACAAATGAAGTACCTTTTTTATTAGAAGATGGTCAAACTATAGCACGAATTAAATATGAAAAGTTGAACAAAAATAGTAATATTGTATACGGAAAAAATATTAAATCAAATTATCAAAATCAAGGTTTAAAATTAAGTAAGCATTTTAAATAGAATGAAAAAAATACTAATTATTAATGGTCCTAACCTAAATCTATTAGGTAATAGAGAAGATGATATTTATGGTAAAGACAGTTTAGATAAGATTAAATCTGATTGTGAAAAAAAAGGTATAGAGAAAAAACTAAAAATTATTTTTTTCCAATCTAACAATGAGGGGGTAATAATTGATAAAATTCATGAAGTAAATGATAAATTTGATGGTCTAATTATTAATCCAGCAGCATTTACTCATTCATCAATAGCCATACTAGATTCATTAAGAGCAATACATAAGCCAAAGATAGAAATTCATCTTTCAAATATTTATGCAAGAGAGGAATATAGAAAAAAAAGTATTACTTCTGAAGGAGTGCATGGTTTAATATGTGGATTTGGTGGAAATAGTTATCTTCTAGGAATTGAAGCAATATGCAAATTAATTTATAAATAAGTATGACTAAAATAGATAAAACAGATTTAGAGAATATTAAACTAATCGTTAAAGAATCAAAAATTAATAGTGTTGCTAAAATAAAAATTAAAAAAAATGATTATGAAATTGAGATTACCTCAAATGAATTCACAGAAAACAATGTTGCAGTCCAAAAATTTGAGAAAAATACTGAAGCTAAAGAGGTTGAAAATACAAGTGAAGTTATAAATGAAGATAATATTGTTAAATCTCCAATGGTAGGAGTTGCGTATCTTTCTGCCGATCCCAATTCGCAACCCTATGTTAAAGTTGGTCAACATGTTAAAGCCGGTGATACTTTATTGTTAATTGAAGCAATGAAAACTTTTAATGAAATCAAAGCTCCTAGATCTGGTATCATAAAAAAAATAGTTACTTTAAATAGTCAGCCCGTTGAATATGGTGATACTCTTATAATTTTTGAGTAATGTTCAAAAAAATACTGATTGCTAATAGAGGTGAAATTGCTTTACGTATTCTTAGGGCCTGTAGAGAACTAGGAATAAAAACTGTAGCCATTCACTCTGATGTTGATGAAAATGCAATGCATGTTCGAATGGCGGATGAAAGTATTTGTGTTGGACCAGCCTCCGCACAATCCAGTTATTTAAACATACCTGCAATTATAACTGCTGCCACGTTAACTGATGTAGATGCAATTCATCCTGGATATGGTTTTTTAAGCGAAAATCAAAGGTTTGCAGAAATTATTGAAGAACACAATATTAAATTTATTGGACCAAAATCAGAACATATCAAAATGATGGGTAACAAAATTGATGCAAAAAAAATAATGGATGAAACTGGGGTGCCGACAGTAAAAGGGATAAATGACTTAAGTGATAAAAATAAAATTAAAGAATTTATAAACAAAGTAAAATACCCAATTATAGTAAAAGCAGCTAGTGGTGGTGGTGGAAAAGGAATGAGAATTGTCACAGAAGAAGATGATTTAAATAAAGCTATAAATGAAGCAAAAATTGAAGCAAAAAAATCATTTAATGATGAAAATGTTTATTTAGAAAAATTTTTAACTTCCCCTAAACATATTGAAATTCAAGTTCTTTGTGATTCATTTGGAAATGTTGTTACTCTTGGAGAAAGAGATTGCTCAATTCAAAGGAAGCATCAAAAACTTATTGAAGAAAGTCCAAGTTCAGTTCTAACAAATGAAGATAGAGAAAAAATTTCTGAACTTTGTAGAAAATCTATGAAAGAAATCGGATATGAAGGAGTTGGAACATTAGAATTTTTATATGAAAATAATGAATTTTATTTTATGGAAATGAATACACGATTACAAGTTGAGCACCCAGTAACAGAAATGGTTACTGGAATAGATCTTGTTAAGGAGCAAATTCTCGTTGCTAATGGTGAAAAACTTACAATAAAACAAGAGGATATAAAACTTAAAGGTAGTTCGATTGAATGTCGAATTAATGCCGAACATCCAGAGAGTTTTATACCATCACCTGGTAAGATAACACAATATCATCAACCTGGAGGACTGGGCATTAGAGTAGACTCAGCTGTTTACGATGGTTACTCAATTCCATCTCATTATGATAGTATGATTGGTAAATTAATTACCTATGGTGCAACAAGATCAGAAGCTCTAAAAAAAATGAACAGAGCACTAGAAGAATATGTAATTATGGGAATAAATACAAATATACAACTCCATCAAAAAATTATTCAAACTGATGAATTTAAAAGAGGAAGTTACAACATTAATTTCATGTCAAATTTAATTGAGTAAAATAATTGATTTAAACAGCTTAATAGAATTTTATAAAAATGCTTACTTTCCAATGGCAGATAGTAGGTATTCTCAAGAAATAAAATTTTATAAGCCAAAACTTAGATTCATTATTCCGATTTCAAATTTTCATTATCCTAAAAGACTATTTAACGAATTTAAAAAAACAAAATATAGATTTAAAATAGATCATAATTTTTCAAAAGTTATACAGTTATGTAAAGAAATTAAAAGAAAGGATAAAGATACTTGGATCAATGATATTATTTTGAATACATATATTGAATTATACAAAATGAACAAATGTCACAGCGTAGAATGTTATGAAGATAACAAACTAGTTGGTGGTTTATACGGTTTACATATAGGATCATGTTTTTTTGGTGAAAGCATGTTTAGTTTAAAGACCAATACAAGTAAGTTTTGTCTACTTTATTTATTAGCAATATTAAAAAAAAATAATTTTTCCATTTTAGATTCACAGTTTTTCAATCCTCATTTAGTTCAGTTTGGAGCATATGAGATAGAGACTGAAATTTATGAAAATAAACTAAAAGAAAGTTTAGAGATTAAAAGTTTTTTTCAAGATATTAATAATTTTCAAGAAGTCTTATCGTTACTACAATCAACTAACCAAAGATCATAAATAGGATTTTCTAAAGGAGTAACATCGGGAGAGGAAGAAATCATCCAGCCTTTATAAATATTAGTATTTTCATTATTGATAGTGTCGTAGACATCTATCAAAACATAATCTTCAGGAATTTCAGTTGGAGGAGAGCTACCGCAATACAAAACTTCAATATTTAAAGTCTCCCAGGATATTTTAGAGTTAACCAGAATTTCTTTTGTAGAAACTTTATTAGTTGACTTATTTAATAACTTAAAAGAGGCATATTTTTTTTCAATAGTCTCAGCAGAAACAGTTAGCGGTATGAGAAAAAAAATTGTTACTCTAATTAGGAGTCCAAGATTTATATTCTTCTTCTTTTTTTTCTGGATCATAATTTTTTGAAAGAGGATGAGATGATGGAAAATATGCATTACTAGTACCAGTCATATTTGGTTTATGATTTTTTTGCCATTTGTATTTATGTGAATAGTCAAGAGGAGGATTATCAATGGTTTTATGCAGCCAAGCATGCCAGTGCGGTGGAATATTGGACGCTTCTATTTCGTCTTTAAAAATTACCCATCTTTTTGCTTTTAAATTTTTAAAGTCTTTAGAACTACAGAAATATTTATTTCCTAATTCATCACTACCAACTAAGTTTCCTCTAAACCAAGTATAGATTTTTGTTCCTAAGGACATTAATAAATCTATAAAGATTAATGGACTACTTTCCAATTAATTTTTTTATTAGCATAAAAATTCCTAACATGAATACCTTTATAACTAGATAATTCTGACATTATCCATTGTTTTTTTTCTAATTTAATTTTTTTATCATTAATTGGGAAATTATAATGTTTTGCACCATTAATTGAACAAAATATCTCTAAATTATCAATTGCATTTTCTTGATCAAAAATCTCTGCATATAATTCTATTGAGCAAGGAGAGGAAAATATTCCTGGCTTAGATGACATATTAGGTTTTTTTTCTTCAATTGGATGTGGGGCTGAGTCTGTACCCAAAAAAAATTTAGAATTATTGTGACATGCGGCTTTTCTCAATTCTAATAAATCAGTTTCGTTTTTAACAACTGGCATACAAAAATGATGAGGATTAATAGTATCATCATGAAATACATCTTTTTTTGTTAAAAGCATGTGGTGAGGTGTAATTGTTCCTGCAATATTTTCATTTTCTTTGACATAATTAACTCCATATGAAGTTGATACATGTTCAAGTGTAATTTTTAAAAGGGGAAATTTTTTTCTAATAATGGTAAGTTCATCATCTATAAAATATTTTTCTCTATCAAAAATGTCTATTTCTTCAGCTACTTTTTCACCGTGTATTAGTAATGGACTTTTTTCTTCTTCTAAAATCTCTAAAAATTTATAGATTTTTGAAATGTCACTTACTCCATGACTTGAGTTTGTAGTTGCATTTGAGGGATAAAGTTTAGATCCAAAGAAAACTTTATTTTGTATACCTTTTCTAAAATCATCTAAATCTAAATTTTCATTTAAATAACATGGTATAAGTGGTTCAAAATTATTACTAGATGCTTTATTTAAAAGCTCTCTATAAGCAGAGGCTTTGTTAGTATCTGTTATGGGAATTTCTGTATTTGGCATTGCCACACATCTATTATTTATTCTTGAAGAGAAATTAGTAACCATTTCTAACATGTCACCTTCTCTAAAATGTACATGCCAATCATCAGGCTGAATTATTTCAATATTTTTATTCACAATAATTATTTTTTTGTAATGTAAAATAAATCTTTTCTACGCTTATAGAGTCCATATAGGACTTTGTTTTATCAATATTTATACTTTTAAAATAGTCATAGCTTTCATTTGTTCTTATAACTTGTGAATCTTTCATAAATGGACCGTAAATCACATCATTTGTTGGGCCAAATAATACTATAGACTTTAATTTTGTGGCTGAAGCCATATGTGATAATCCTGAATCATTTCCAATAAATAATTTTGATTTCTTCATATAAGCAGCAGTTTGAGTCAATGATGTACCGAATAAATTAATTATCTTATTACTATCAATATTTTTAGTTATTTCATTTAAATAATTTTCTTCTTCTGACTTTGAACCAACTAAAATAAATTTAATATTTTTATTTTGAGATAAAATTTTGATTAATAGTGAATTATAATTTTTAACATTCCAAATTTTTGGTTTCCAATTTCCACCTGGAAATATAACAAAATATTTAAAATCATTGGACAAATGTTTTGTAACTATTTCTTCTTCTTCTTTATTTGTCTCAATAAACAAATCTGAACAATCAAATTTAAAGTAATTAGATAATTGCTGTATATGATTTAGATTAGATTTTTTTTTAAAAATAAATTTTTGCTTATGTTTTAAAAAAAATGATAACAACGAACTTCTAAAATCAATAATTATATCCCAATTTTTTCCATAACAATTAAAAAATATATCTAACCAATGCATATTGTATCTTTTTTTTGAAACAGTGATTATGGTTTCTACAGATTTAAAGTTTTTGAAAATTGATTTTGCAGATGGACCAATTACAAATGTAAATTTAGTTTCAGGATATTTATTACTAAAATAATTTATTACTCCAGTTGATAGAATGGTATCTCCAATAAGATTTGACGAAATAACAAGAATTTTCACAGAAATATTACACTTTTAATATATTCAATATATATTTAGATAATTATGAAAGATAAATACTTTTTTCATCATCTGAATTCAAGATTTTTTAAGATTTCTGGAAAAGATAGTAAATCATTTATTCAAAATTTAATTACTAATGACATTGAAAAATGTAACGATGGATCAATTATTTATTCATGTCTATTAACGCCTCAGGGTAAATTTTTAGCAGATTTTTTTATATTCAATGTAAATGAAAACTATATTTTTGAAACTAATGATAAATTTTTTAATAATTTATTATCACGATTAAAAATTTATAAACTTCGCTCTGATATAGAAATTAAAGAAATTAATAATCTAAATTCTTATTCATTATTTAATATAGATTATGAAGGTGATTATAATGTTTATTTAAATGATCCTAGAAATATAAACTTAGGTAAAAAACTTATAACGGATAAAAAAAATTTAACTGAAAAAGAGCGATTGAAAGAAATTAATGAAACAGAATATCATGAAATTTTAATTAATCATACAACACCCTATTCACCATTTGATATTTTAGAAAATAAATCTTTATTATTAGAAAATAATTTTGATAATTTAAATGCTATTGATTGGGATAAAGGATGCTATGTGGGTCAAGAAATTACTGCAAGAATGAAATACCGTGGATTACTCAAGAAAAAACTTTACGCTTTAAAAATAAAAAGTGGAGATGTGCTAGAGGGAGATGAGTTGATAGTAGATAATAAAAAAATAGGTACAATTGTATCAAAAGCAAATTCAAATATTTTTGCAGCATTAAATATTAATTTTGTTAATGAAATAAGAAATAAAGATCAAAATTTAGTAATTAATGATTCATTATCTTTTGATTTTTTAAACTGAAAATTTTTTTCTATAAAAACTTATTGGAATTATTAAAATCATAAAAATTATTAGCATTGGAACAAATATATTATTAATTCCATAGTTGTTTGCAATAAATCCTAATGAAGCTGGAGCACCTATAAATGTTCCGTAAACTGCAATTGAAATGATTGTTATCCCTACTCCACTGTCAATTCCCTCAATTTTTCCAGCTAAACTATATGCGATAGGAACAATTGAAGATGCTCCAATACCTAATAATGAAAAACCAATAATAGCTGCATAAATACTGCTGAAATTAGATAAAATTATTAAACTTATAATCGTCGATAAAAATAAAAAGAAAATCAAAAGAAAAACTCCGATTTTATCTCTTACCCAATCACCACTAAATCTTCCAATAACCATAAAAATATTAAAACTTAGAGTTGCTAAGCCGATATAGAAACCATCAACTTGAATAAAATCTCTCATATAGAGAGCTCCCCATGCATCAACACTTCCTTCCGTTAGAGCGTTTGCCATTGCAATTAATGCTAATAAAAAAATAAGTAAGGGCCAAATAAAAAATATATTTTTTTTACTGGAGTCTTCTGATTTTGTTTCAACTTGTGACTCTAAACAAAGTACAAAATACAAACTCAAAGGAAGAAGAATGATAACATACAAAAGTATATTAAAAATAAAAGAATAATTCCACTCTAGTAAAAAGCTTGTAATTAGAGATCCAAATAAAACTCCAAGACTCCAAAATGCATGAAACCCAGACATCATTGATTTTTTTTCTCTAACTTCTAAATTTGATGCATAAACATTACATGCTATTTCGAATGCACCATAACTCATACCAAAAACAAATGAGAAAACCATAAAAAGCCATAACTCTTGAATGAAAGGTACTGGCAACCACAAACAACCTTCGGCAATTAAGGTGAATGTTAAAATAGATTTTGTAGAAGTTTTAAGAATAAGAGCATTGGCAAAAATCATTGCAACGATTGATCCAATTGCAAATGATAACATAATATATCCAACACCAACATAATCAGTTTGAAGTTGATCCTTTATGGTAGGTATCCTAATAGCCCATAAACCTACATAACAAGCAGTTATAAAAAAAATAATTTTTATTGCATGAATATCACTTACTTTTTTCATACAATTTTATTAATTAAAATATTTTTTGTAATATTCAGATAAATTTTCGATAGAAACTCTTTCCTGTTTCATAGTATCTCTATCCCTAACAGTAACACTTTTATCTTCTAGAGTTTCAAAATCTACAGTTAAACAAATTGGTGTTCCTATTTCATCATGTCTTCTATAATTCTTACCAATATTTCCTGAATTTTCTAAAACAACTCTCCCCAATCCCAATTTCTGTAGATTTGATTTTATTTCTTTTGATAAATTAACTAATTCCTCATTATTCTTTTTGAGAGGAATAACTGCAGCTTTAATAGGTGAAAGATGAGGTTTTAGAGATAAAAGAATTCTTTTATTATCATTATCTACATTTTCTTCACGATAAGCTTCATTTAACAAAGCAAGAACCCCTCTATCAACACCAGCTGATGGTTCAATTACATAAGGAATATACCATTTTTTTTCTTCTAAATCTTGAACAGCTAATTTTGTAGTTGAAGAGGAGTTTTTCATAACTTCTGATGTAATTTTAAAATCGTTTTGATTTTTAGTATGAGAACCTAAGTCAAAGTCAGTTCTATTAGCTACCCCTTCTAGTTCCTCTTCACCGTGAGGAAAAACATAATTGATATCAACAGTTCTTTTTGAGTAATGAGCTAATTCATTTTTTTCTACTTCAATTTTTTTTAAATTTTCTTTTTTTATGCCTTGATTGACCCACCATTCTATTCTCTTATTTATCCAATATTCATGCCATTCATCATCAGTACCTGGTTTAACAAAAAACTCTAATTCCATTTGTTCAAACTCTCTAACTCTAAAGATAAAATTACGAGGTGTTATTTCATTTCTAAATGCTTTTCCCATTTGTGCGATACCAAAAGGAACAGTTCTAGAAGTTGAATCTAATATATTTTTAAAATTAGTAAAAATTTGCTGACACGTTTCTGGTCTTAAATATGCGAATGACGAACCATCATCTACTGGCCCAATTGCAGTTTTAAACATTAAATTAAAGGGTCTTGGTTCAGTCAAATCTTTAACTTTACAATCAGGCAATAGTCCTCCCCTTGGGCATTCACTATTTTCTAACTGATCTGCTCTAAATCTAGCTTTACAAATCTTACAGTCTACAAGTGGATCTGAGAAAGTATCTTCATGACCGGAATGTTTTAATACAACTGGCGCACTTAAAATACTTGCATCCAATCCCTCAGTGTCATCTCGCTCATAAACCATTGATTTCCACCAAGCTTGTTTAAGATTATTTTTTAACTCGACTCCCATTGGTCCATAATCATATAAACCTTTGATACCACCATAGATGTCATTTGATTGAAATAAGAAACCTCTTCTTTTACAAAGAGAAACTAACTCTTCCATTGTTTTTGCAGTCATATAACTCTTAATCTTTTGGTTTATATTCTTTCGTGCTTGGATCTTTCTCTAAATCGATTACTGAGTCATTATTTACTTTATTATTAGTGAATTTGTCTTGTTTTTTTTTCTTAAATCTTAAAAATAATAAAATAGAAGCTAAAATTACAACTAAAACTAGAAATTTCATTACAAACCAAACCTAGAAAACATAATACGTTCTTCAATTTTATTTAAAATCTCATCAGAATTAAATATTGAAGAAGAAAGCCTACGTTGTAAAAATGATTTTTTTTGACTGATCATTTTAATTTTAATTTTTTTTCCAAACTTTTCTTCTAAAATTGGTTTTAATGCACCAATACCATCTGCTAAACCTAAATCGATAGCTTTATTACCAACCCAAAATAAACCAGAAAAAATATCATCTAATTTATTCTGATCAAGCTTTGAACCTCTTCTATCTTTTACATAATTAATAAAATTATCATGAATTTGCTCTTGAATATTTTTTAATCTATCAATATCTTCTTGTTTTTCTTCTTTAAAAGGATCAAGAAAACTTTTACTTTTTCCAGATGTATAAACTCTTCTTTCAATTCCAACTTTTTTTAAAAGATCAACAAAACCAAAACCTGGTGAAATTACACCAATTGATCCAATTACAGAGTTTTGATCAATATATATCTCATCGGCAGCACATGCTAACCAATAACCACCAGACGCTGCAACGTCTTCAACGAATGCTAAAACTTTTTTATTTTTTTCCTTTGCCAGATCAATGATCCTTTTTGCAATTAAAGAGGATTGTGTAGGAGAACCTCCAGGTGAATTAATGACCAGACCTACAACAGGAGATTTTTTATCAGCAAATAACTTATCAATTAATTTTTCTAAATTATTTATTGCTAAGCCAGAGCCTGTTAAGCCTGACTGTGATGATATAATGCCAGATAAACGTAAAACTGGTATTGTAGTATTCTTTGTGAATAACCTTTTAAACATAATATCTAATAACAAATGTTAATCTTTTCTTAAAGCGTTATGTAGCATTTGTTTGTAATTTTGGTAATTTGAGTTTAGGTGCGTCAATTAAGTTAATGAATTAACATAATATTCTAATAGTTAAATAATATGGATAATGTTCTTCCACTCAGAAAAAAAGATTTTTCATTTGAAGATGAAATCAGAGAATTAACTGATCTATGCAAAGAAGACCTGGTATCTGTAAACACCATAATTCTAGATAAATTAGATAGCAATGTACCTTTAGTTCATGAAGTTGGAAAATATCTTATTTTATCAGGTGGAAAAAGATTACGACCTCTTTTAACCGTTTCAAGTTTTCATATGACAAGAAATGAAACTAAGGGAATTGAAAATGAAATGAATCATATCGGTCTATCTGCAGCAGTAGAATTTATTCACACTGCAACACTTTTACATGATGATGTAATTGATGAAAGTAAACAAAGAAGAGGAAAACCTACAGCAAATGAGAAATGGAAAAATAAAACAAGTGTATTAGTTGGTGATTTTTTATTCAGTAGAGCTTTTCAACTGATGACTAAATATGGCAATACAGAAACGTTAAAAATATTAGCAGATACTAGTGTTGTAATTTCTGAAGGAGAAGTTTTAGAACTTGCTAATGATAAAAATTTAGAAATAAATGAAAATATTTATTTTGAAGTTGTAAATGCAAAGACTGCTTCTTTATTTAGTGCAGCATGTCAAGTTGGATCAATTAGTGGTCTTGGAACAGAAGCCGAAGTTAATGCATTGAAATCATTTGGAACAAACTTTGGTATGACTTTTCAATTAATTGACGATGCTATTGATTATTCTTCAAACAAAAAAATATTAGGAAAAAATACTGGAGATGATTTTAAAGAAGGTAAAATTACTCTTCCAATAATTTTAGCGTATGGAAGATCAAATGATAAAGAAAAAAAGTTTTGGGAAAGAACAATATCTGATCTTAACCAAAATGATGGTGATTTTGAAATGGCATTAGAAATAATTAATAAGTATCAATGTATTGAAGATACCCTTACAAGAGCAAATCACTTTTCAAATGTAGCAGTAGACTCAGTTGATATATTTAAAGATAACATTTACAAAGAAAAATTAGTATCTCTTGTTACTAAAAGTGTTTCAAGAATTTATTAATTAATATTCCTCATAAGATTTTACCTCTACTAATTCAGAACCAAAGGTTTTATTAATATCATTTTTTACTTTTGCTCTTTCATCATTAGTAAAATAGACACTTCTAGCTAGATCAATAAATGTTTGATCAAATAGTTTTTTTCTTTCGCACTCTCTAATATCGTCCTCTATATTCCAAAGTTTAGAATTAATGTTTATCAAATTTTCTAAGTAATTATTTATTTCTTCTTGTTTAACATAATTCATTAATGTTTTTTTGAGAAAATCTAATTCTTTTTTGACATGATCAAGCTTTGTTTCATCAGTTATATTTTTCTGTTTAATAATTAATATAGAAATTTTATCTACAAGTTCACCAAGCGATATAGGAGTATTAATAAGCATTAAATTCTTTCATAAATATCTTCGTATCTTTTTATATCATTTTCATCAAGATTATCACCGTACCACATTTCAATAATAACTAAATCACGATCTTTTCTATTAGCCATCCTATGGATTGCCCCTTTAGGAATAAAAATGTTCTCATTTTCTTTTAAATTAATTACTTTTTTGTCAATTGTGACTTCTGCTTCTCCTTCAGCCACAATCCAATGTTCAGATCTATGTTCATGACTTTGAAGAGATAAAACTCCTCCTGGTTTGACAAAAATTTTTTTTACTAGGAATTTTTTACCTGACTTTAGTATCTGAAATGATCCCCAAGGTTTTTCTGTGATAGAATTCATTATGAATGTTTATTTATATATTATATATCTCTTTATAAATGATAAAAATATCACCATCAATATTATCAGCAGATATTCTTAAATTAGAAGAAGAGGTTAGATCTTTAGATCTAAATGGTGCTGATTATATTCATATAGACATCATGGATGGCCACTATGTCCCCAATATTACTTTTGGACCAAATATTGTTAAATCATTAAGAAATGTTACCTCTAAAATTTTAGATGTGCATCTAATGATTAAACCGGTAAAGAAATATATTATTGAATTCGTAGAAGCTGGCTCGGATATCATTACTTTCCATCCTGAGGCTGATGATAACCCAGAAGAAATTATTAAAATGATAAGCGATGCTGAAATTAAAGCAGGAATTGCCATTCACCCTACGGTAGATATTACAGATATTGATCATTTATTTAGTAAAGTGCAACAAATAATAGTTATGACAGTCACACCTGGTTTTGGCGGTCAAAAATTTATGCATGATCAAGTGCAAAAAATAAAAGATTTAGATGAAATTAGAAAAAATAATAATTATAATTATGAGATAGCTGTTGATGGCGGAGTAAATAATGAAAATGCAAAAATATGTAAAGATAATGGAGCTAATGTGTTAGCAGTAGGCTCTTATTTATTATCTCAAAATAAAAATAACTATAGTGAAATTATAAAGTCTTTAAGATAATGGATTGGGACAAATTAAAATCATTTTACGAAATTGCAATCTCAAGAAGCATATCTAAAGCAAGTGCAAAACTTAATATCAGTCAATCTGCACTTAGTAGACAAATACAAGATCTCGAATACGATTTAAAAACGCCTTTATTTATAAGACATCAAAAAGGTGTAAGATTAACAGAGCAAGGTGAAAATTTATTTAATACTGTAAATCAAATTAATTTTTCAATTTCTGATTTTGAAAAAAAATTATTAGATAAAAAAACTAAACCAGTAGGAAAATTAACTGTAAGCACAACTGTTGGTTTTGGATCAGCATGGCTAACGCCAAGAATAACAAAATTTGCTAATCAATATCCAGAGATAGATGTAAATTTAATAATGAGTGATGAAGAAGTTGATTTGTCTGCAAGAGTTGCTGATGTTGCAGTTAGAGTTAAAAAACCAACGCAAGCTAATTTAATTTTTAAAAAATTTGTTAATTTTCATAACCATATTTATGGTTCTTCAGATTACTTACAAAAAAGTGGAATACCAAGAAATGTCAATGATCTAGATAAACATGATTTAATTTGCTTTGGTGCTGGATTACCTTCTCCGGTATCTAATATTGATTGGATATTAAAAATTGGAAAAGAAGGAACAAAAAGACGACCTAAATTTAGAGTGAACAGTATTTACGCGATGTCACTTGCAATTGAAAAAGGTGGGGGTCTAGCATCTTTACCTGATTATATGGTTGCAGATAAACCTCAACTTGTACGCGTTCTACCTAACTTAGAAGGTCCATCATATCAAACATACTTTGTTTATTCTGAATCTTTTAAAAATGATAGAAGACTCGAAGTTTTTAGGGATTTTTTATTTAATGAAGCTAAAGATTGGCATTATTAGTCTTTGACTTAATTTTTTATTTTTGTATACCCTATCTACATTATGGGATATCCAAAAAAACATAGAGGTAGACGTAAAAGAGGTTCTAAATATAGAAGAAACAAAAAGCGTCAAAAGAAGAAATAATTAATAGTTTCAGCTTCTTTTTTAAATAATAATTCATTCTATATATAATAAATGTTTAAATTTTTTACTGAACCAAAATGGTACGTCTGGGCCTATGTAGGCTCTGTAGTCATTCTTACTTCTATATGGGTTCAAGTTCAAATCGATGTACAAATAAATGAATGGTTTGGTGAATTTTATGACATGATCCAAAAAGCACTTGGGACACCTAATGCTATAACTATGCAAGAATATATGGGTGCTTTATTTAGTTTTGCTCAACTTGCTGCAATTTCAATTGCTTTAGGACTAGCAATTTCATTCCTAACTTCCCATTTTCTTTTTAGATGGAGAACAGCAATGGTCGAGTGGTACCATAGTGTTTATGATCAAGCGAGAACTATCGAAGGTGCAAGTCAAAGGGTTCAGGAGGATACCATAAAGTTTAGTAGAATTATGGAAGGTCTTGGAACCAGTTTAATTGAATCTGTTCTAGTATTAGTAGAGTTCTTCCCTCTCTTAATGACTCTATCAGTTGGTATACCAATCTTGTGGTTTGGTGATTGGCAGTACGGTTTAGTGTCTGGAGCATTTATATGGGCTGTCGGTGGTACAATTTTAATGATTGTACTAGCATGGTTACTAAGACTAGTTGGTATTGAATATGATCTTCAAAAAAAAGAAGCTGCTTATAGAAAAATTTTAGTTATTGCAGAGGATGATGGAAGTATTAGACCAAAATCATTAGAAGAACTTTTCCAAGGTGTTAGAGAAATTCATTTTAAGAGTTATTTGTATTATCTCTATTTTAGTATTGGAAGATTAGCCTATCTACAAGCTAACGTTCTAGCAGCGTATATTTTTTTAGCACCAGCAATTGTTGCTGGGGTAATGACACTTGGTGTTATGCAACAAATTATAAGAGCGTTTGGAAGAGTAGAAGGTTCACTACAATATTTATTCAGAGCATGGCCTACAATCATAGAACTTGCTAGTGTCTATAAAAGATTAAGAGAATTTGAGAATAAAATAGAAAAAAACATTCAGGATGAAAAAACTGGTATAGTACGTTAGTGATTTTTCTAGCGTTTATTATTATACCAATAATTGAAATAAGTATTTTTATAACAATCGGCTCCAATATTGGAATTTTAAATACTATTGCAATTATACTAACCACCGCTTTAGTGGGAATATTTCTTGTGCGTAGACAAGGGATCAAATTGTTATTTGATGCACAACGAAACTTATCACAAGGTGTAATGCCCACCGAAGAAATTAAAGGGGGTATTTTTCTATTAGTATCAGGATTACTATTAATTACTCCTGGTTTCTTTACTGATTGTATTGGTTTTGCTGTCTTTTTAAAACCTGTCCAAAATTTAATAGCAACTCAAGCAAAAAAATATTTTAACTCACGTATTCGCTATTAACGGATCTATTTTTTTTACTAATTCTTTTAATATTAAAACAAGTTTATGATTTTCAGGATCATCAATTTTTTTTAATGGTGGTAATACATTATTCCATTCAGAAATATTATCTACAATGGAAAAATAAGCCTTCATTAAACTAATAGGTTCATGTGTCGTAATAACTTGTCTTATTTTTTCTAAAAGACTCTGTAATTCATTAAAATTTTTAATTGAATTTTCGTTTTTATAATTTTTTAAAATAAAGCTAAGTAATTTTCCACAAACATTTGTACCTGCAGTAATTGCTCCAGCTCCTCCCCTTTTGCTTATACTTAAAGCTAGACTATCATGACCACAAAATACTGAAAAATTATTGAAATATTTTATAACCTTCATCATACGTTCACCATCACCACTTGAATCTTTTAAACCAACAATATTATTAGGATACAATTTTAATAGTGTTTCAATAGTTTTGAAACTTATGGGAACATATGTATTTTGCGGTATGTGATATAAAACATAATGAAGTTCACTATCACCAACATTTTCAATTAAATGACGATAATAGTTAATTACTCCTTCATCTGTAACATTCTTATAATAAAATGGTGGCAATAAAAGAACTGCTCTTACTTTATGAGAGGAAGCATGTTTTGTCATATCAATTGCTTCTTTCAATGAAGATGATCCTGTGCCTGGCATAAGAATTTTTGGATCTATTCGATTTGAAATTAAAAAATCTATATGATCTTTTTTTTCTTGAACAGAAAAACTATTTGCTTCACCTGTTGTACCAAAAATGGCAAGACCATCGTGCCCTTCTCTCATTAAATATTGACAATGACGAAGATAGAGATCTTTGTTGATCGATAAATCACTTTTAATAGGTGTTAGTGCAGCACTAAAGACACCAGATATTTTATGCATAGAAATATAATAAGATAAATCCTAATAAAACTCTATAAATAATAAAAATATTAAAGGTTGAATTTTGTATTATTCGCATCATGATGTTAATTGATACTAGAGCAGCAATACAAGCAACAAATGCTGCAAATAATGATTGGTATAAATTTATATTTACTTTAGCACTGCTCATTAAATCGTAACTTGTTAAAACTAAGGATGCTAAAATAATGGGAATTGATAAAAGCATAGAAAAAATTGCTGCAGATGATCTATTAAATCCTAAAAAACGTGCTCCAGTAATTGTAACACCTGCTCTACTTGCCCCAGGTATAAAAGCTAATACTTGAAATGCACCAATGATAAAG
>CACNCW010000001.1 GCA_902619055.1 uncultured Alphaproteobacteria bacterium | reverse complement strand
GTGATATAAAAGGAATAGGCATTCAAATACTTATAAATTCGTGGAATAAAAATAAAATTAAAAATTTTATATTATTTACAAATATAAATATTTTAGAAAAATATGTAAAAAATAAAAAAATTTTGAGTAAAATAAATTTAATTGACTCAAAAAATATAAACATTAAATTCAATAAAAATAAATTCAATGTATTTTCTTTTTCAGCAAATTCATTAGAAGATAATACATACAAGTCACTAAATTTAGCTTACGATTTTTGCAAAAGAAAATTTTGTATCGGAGTTATAACTTTGCCTATCAGAAAGGATTTAATAATAAGTAAAATTGATAAAAAATTTATTGGTCAGACTGAATATTTTCAGAAAAAAGACAAAAAAAAATATTCAAACATGATTTTATATAACAGAAAAATAATTATAACACCAATTACAACTCATATTAAAATTAGTGACTTACCTAAATTAATTTCAAATAAAAAATATATTTATAAACAAATTATTAATTTAAATAATACATTAAAAGTCGATTTTAATATTAAAAAACCAAAATTAATAATATCTGGATTAAACCCACATTCAGGAGAGAACGGTAATATTGGTAAAGAAGAAATTAATACAATTATACCAACAATAATTAAATTAAATAAAAATGGGATAAATATTGATGGTCCTTATTCAGCAGATAGTATGTTAATTAAAAAAAATTTAAAATTCTATAATTGTTTTATCTTTCTGTTTCATGATCAAGCATTAATCCCTTTTAAATATATAAGTCAGTTTACGGGAGTAAATTATACAGGTAATTTAAATATTATTAGAACATCTCCTGATCATGGTACTGCATATAATTTAATAGGAAAAAAAAATATATCTGATAAGTCATTTATAAATTGTTATAAATTAATTAAAAAAATTTATAACAATAGAAAATTAAATGCTAAAAGCTAAAAAATCTTTAAGCCAAAACTTCATAAAGGATAAAAATATTTGTAAAAAAATAATTAATCAAACTAAAATTTATAAAAATATAATTTTAGAAATAGGGCCTGGATATGGATTTTTAACTGACATCATTTTAGAAAATGATCCAAAAAAAATTTATCTTGTAGAAAAAGATAGAGAATTAGTAAGTATTTTAAAAACAAAATATAGAAACAACAAAAATATAATTATAATTGAAAAAGATATTTTAAAATATGATTTAAGTAATTTTAAAAATTTAATAATTATTTCGAATTTACCATATAATGTCAGTACAAAAATTATTTTACATCTTTTTAATTTTAATATGAATATTTTAGAAATGATTTTGATGGTCCAAAGAGAAGTTGCTCTAAAATTTAATTATAATTTATCTAATATGAACAAATACAAATTTATTAACAAAATAGTTTCAAATTTTTCAATTTGTTTTGATGTTTCTCCTAACGTTTTTGTACCTAAACCAAAAGTTATTTCAACTGTTGTCAAATTTGAATTAAAAAAGAAAAATATTGACTTTGAAAAAATTAATTTATTCACTAATTTAATTTTTAAAAATATAAGAAAAAAAATCAGTAATAATATTAAATTTAAAAAAAAAGAAAATCTTATTAATAAAAGAGTAAATGAATTGACGATTGATGATTTATTAAAAATTTATAATCTTTTTTAATTTAGATTTAAGTATCCTATTTTGTGCTGAAATTATCTCATCACTTTCAATAATTTTTTTTATATATTGCACAGTTTGTTGTACATTTTCATTAATTAGCACATATTTATATTCTTTATAATGCTTCATTTCGTTAATTGCATATGAAAGTCTTAAATTAATTTCTTTATTATTATCTCTTCCTCTTTTAATTAATCTTCTTTTTAATTCAGATTTTGATGGTGGTAAAATAAAGAAATCTATAATATTTTCTTTTTTATAAAATCTTCTGATTTTTCTAGCGCCCTTCCAATCAATATCAAATAAAATATGATAATTTTTTTTTCTAGATAAATTTATATTTTTGAAAGGAGAACCATATAAATTATTAAAGTTAGAAGCTGTTTCTACAAAAAAATTTTTCTTTTCCAATGATTTAAATTTTTTTTTTGTAACAAAGAAATAATCTCTACCTTCAACTTCATTTAATCTTTTGCCTCTTGAGGTATAAGAAATTGATAGTGTCAAGGTTTTCATTTTTTTAATTAATAATTTACACAATGTAGTTTTACCTGCTCCAGATGGAGATGAAATAATTATTAAATTACTGTTTTTTTCTATATTCATTTAACTTCGTTTTGTGTTCTTCGTAATTTTTAGAAAATATATGCTTATTTAAAGATTTATCAAAAAAATAAAACAAAAAATCAGACTTATAGTTTTTAAAAATAATATCTAATGTTTTTTTTCCAACATACGATATAGGCTTAGGAGGTAAACCTTTGTTAATATATGTATTATAAGGGTGTTTAATTTTTAAATCACTTATTTTTAACTTTCTTTCTAAATTATATTGACCGTCAGTAATTGCAAATATAACAGTTGCATCAATTTGCAATTTCATTTTTTTGTGTAATCTATTAAATATTACTGATGATATATTTAATTTATCATTATAATCTAAACCTTCTTTTTCCAGCAAAGAACCTATAGTAATTATTTCGTTATTATTGTAGAAGTTATTTATGTCGTTGCTATAATTATTTTTAAAGTAATTTTCTTTTACTTTATATAAGTTTTTAACGAATGTATTAAAATTACTATGTTTTTTGAAATAATAGGTATCGGCTATTATATCTTCATAAGCAATATCAAAAGTATTTGTAAAATATTTGGATAATTCATTATTTAATTGTTTTTGTGACCAACCTTCAATAATTGTAATTTTTAAATAAACATTACTTGGATTTGAAATTATTTTAAATAATTCAAAAATATTTATTTTTTTTTCTTCAAAATAAAAATCACCAAAATGTATATAATTATTTGAAACTATATTATTAATCTTATAAAAATAACTAATAATCTGAATATCAATATTAGATAAATTCTTAGAATTTTTTTTAAATATACTTTTAATATTTTCACCTTTTTCTATAGTTAATGAATTATTTACCAGCTCAATTTTTTTATTTAAAATAAAAAATGTGTACGAAATAATTAAAACAGAAGAGATAAAAAAAATTGTACTAAAAACTTTTAAATAATAATGCAGTATTAGTCCCTCCAAATCCAAAGGAATTACTTAATGCAAAAGTAATATTTTTTTCCAAAGGTATTTTTGGAATTAAATTTATATTAGTTGTACTAATAGGATTTTCTAAGTTTAATGTAGCTGGAAGAACATTTTTATTTAAAGATAATATTGAAAATATAGATTCTACACTTCCTGCTGCACCAAGAAGATGTCCAATAGACGACTTTGTTGAGCTTACAAAAATATCATGCTTGAATAATCTAGAAATTGCATTTAATTCGATTTCATCTCCTTTGACTGTAGATGTACCATGTGCATTAATATAATCTACTTTATCAGTTGAAATATTTCCCATTTTTAAAGCTTCTTTCATTGCTCTATAACCACCATCTCCATCTTCTGAAGGAGAAGTTATATGATATGCGTCGCCTGACATTCCATATCCGATTAATTCTGCATAAATATTCGCACCTCTTTTTTTAGCAAATTCTAACTCTTCAAGGACAACAATCCCAGCTCCTTCACCCATTACAAATCCATCCCTATCCCTATCCCAAGGTCTAGAAGCTTGATCAGGATTTTCATTGAAAGAAGTACTAAGACTTCTTGCAGCGCAGAAACCAGCGATACCTAATTTACATACAGCAGCTTCTGATCCTCCTGCTATCATCACATCAGCAGCACCCCTTTTAATTATTTCTCCAGAATCTCCAATTGAGTGTGCTCCAGTTGCACAGGCAGTAACAACTGAATGATTAGGGCCTTTGAAACCATGTTTTATTGATATTTGGCCAGATAGTAGATTGACTAAAGATGAAGGAATAAAAAATGGAGATAATTTTTTATTTTCTTTATTGTTAATAGTTAAGGAGCCTTCATAAATAGTTTCAAGACCGCCTATTCCAGATCCAACTGAAACACCAATTTTCAGCTTATCTTCATCACTTATATTCATCAAACCTGCATCTTGAATAGCCATGTTAGCTGCAATAAGTCCATATTGTATGAACCTGTCATTTCTTTTTATGTCTCTTGTTTCTAAATAGGAAGATTTGTTAAAGTAATATTTATCTTCTGGATCATTCGATATGTAACCTGCAATTTTGGCTGGTAGATCAGATATATCAAATTGGTTTATTTTTTTTATACCTGAATATGAATTAATAAGATTTTCCCATGTACTTTCTTTGTCATTACCAATAGATGTGAGTAAACCCATTCCAGTAACAACAACTCTTCTCATGAAAAATTAATTTGAATCTATTTTTTACTCTCAATATAATCTATAGCATTTTGAACTGTTTGAATAGTTTCTGCTGCATCATCAGGTATTTCTATTCCAAATTTTTCTTCAAAAGCCATTACTAGCTCAACAGTATCTAAACTATCAGCACCTAAATCATCAATAAATTTTGCCTCAGGAACTACCTTTGTTTCATCAATTCCTAAATGATCTACAACAATTTTTCTTACCTGATCTTGAATTTCACTCATATTTTTCTCCTTATTAGTTCTTTTAAATTATTATTTGAATGTATGTCAACCAATTAAACCATCAACATTCCACCATTAACGTGAAAATTTTGACCTGTTATATAAGAAGCATCATCAGAAGATAAAAAAAATACTAAATTAGCAACATCTTTTGGACTCCCAAATCTCATCATAGGAATTCTAGTTAGATAATTATTTTTTTGCTCGTCTGTTAAGTTATCCGTCATAGCTGTGGAAATAAAACCGGGAGATATCACATTTACATTGATATTTCTTTTTGCAACCTCCTGTGCAATTGATTTATATAGGCCAACCATTCCAGACTTTGAAGCAACATAATTTGCTTGGCCTGGGTTCCCTGTAGATCCAACAATAGATGAAATACCAATTATTTTTCCATATTTATGAGAAAGCATATTAGGAAGTAAAGTTTTGATTATCTGAAAATTAGAATTTAGATTAGTTTGAATTACTTTTGACCATTGATCATCTTTCATTCTGAATATTAAATTATCTTTTGTAGTTCCTGCATTATTTACAATTACTGATATATCTTTGTGTTCTTTAGATATTATATCTAATGAATTTTGAAGATCTTTATAATCCGACAAATCAATTTTGTAATAAAAATGATCAACTCCATAACAACTTTGCAATTTATCCAAATTGCTATCAGATGAAGAAGTTAATATTAGAGTATATTTATTACTAATAAATTTTTCACATATTGCTGAGCCAATACCTCCAGAAGCTCCAGTTATAAAAATTTTTTTAATATCGTTCATATTATTTGACATCTTCAATTTGATTTATTGATTTAATATCAAATTTATTAGAGATTCTCTTTACTAAACCACTTAAAATTTTATTAGGCCCAATCTCTATGATCTTTTTTTCTCCAATTTCTTCTAGCTTTTTTATACTTTTTACCCAATTTACTTTGTTAGCCATTTGAGATTGTAATTTTTTTTTAATAGTCGAATTATCATCATAAACCTCACCATCAAAATTAGATATAATTTTGATCTTGTTAAAATTAAAGTGCAAATTATCAATTTCCTTACTCAAAATAATTTGAGCATTAAACATATACCTACTATGAAAAGCAGCGGAAACATTTAATGGAATGAATTTTTTTATATCATTGCGCAAGAAAATATCTTTACTTTGATTAATTTCTTTTAGAGACCCGGACAATACTAATTGTACTGGTGAATTATCATTTGCAATTTCTAAATTAAGTTTATTATCATCAATGATTTTTTGAACATATTTAGAGTCCTTGCCTATTAAAGCAACCATTCCAGTTTCATTAGGGGGAACAGCGTTGCTCATTAATTCTCCTCTTTTTTTTAAAATTAAACTGCAGTCTTTTAGATTAATTTTGTTAGAACAAGTTAAAGCAGTATACTCGCCAAGTGAATGACCCATCATAACATTAACATTTTCAATACTTGTGTTAGTTTCATTTAAATAGGTTTTAAAAATTGCATATGATGAAGCAAAGATACAAATTTGAGTATATTCTGTTAAGTCTAATTTATTTTCCTCATTAAAGAATATGATTTTTCTTATATTTATATTGGTATAATCTTCTATTTCCTCAAAGACTAATCTCGAAATTTTAAAATTATCATTAAAATCCTTTGCCATTCCTACGCTTTGACTGCCTTGACCAGGAAATAAGAAAGTTGTCATTATAACTTGATTTATTTTAAAAATTTAATATATGCAACATCAACTTCTCTTATATTAATTAAATATAAGATAATCCGTGGAGTTATATGAATAAATTTGAAGTAGTATTAATATTTAATCCCGATTTAGCAACAAGCAAACTTAAAAGTGAAATAGAAAGTTTTAAGTCTAAACTTTCAGCAAAATCAGCTAAAATTATTAATGAAGAAAATTGGGGATTAAGAGACCTTAGTTATAGCATTAATAAATTTAAAAAAGCTTTTTATAGATTCTTTCAAATTGAAACTACTGGAGGAATTATAAAAGAGATAAATCAAGAACTAAATCAATCAGAAAATTTAATTAGATATATCTTTATAAAAGTTAAAGATCATCAAGAATTACCAACAAAGTTGAACAATGAAAAAAAAGAAATTTAATACAAAAAGAGAAGAAAAATCCAATTCTCCATTCGAAAACAAAAAGAAATTCTGTCCATTTAGTCAACCTGGTTCACCAAAAATTGATTATAAAGATATAAGATTATTATCCCGATATTTAACTGAAAAAGGTAAAATTATACCAAGTAGAATAACTGGCGTATCTAGAAAAAAACAAAAAGAACTTGCAAGGGCAATTAAAAGAGCACGTTTTCTTTCTTTACTTTCTTACACAAATAAATTTATAACATAATGAAAGTAATTCTAAAAACAACAATTAAAAAACTTGGAAAGATAGGAGATATAGTCTCTGTAAAACCAGGATATGCTAGAAATTATCTTTTTCCAAATGAAATGGCTTTAAGGGAAAGCAAAAAAAATTTAGAGTACTATGAAAAAATTAAAGATGAAATCAAAAATAACGAAGAAAAAAAATTGCATGAAGCAAAAACATTAGTAGATAAAATTAAAAAAATTAAAATTACTTTTGATAAAGAAGCAGATGAAAAAGACCAATTATATGGATCAATCTCTAAAAAAGAAATATTAGATTACTTATCAGACAAAAATATAAAGATTAAATCAGATGATGTTTTAATAAAAAATCAAATCAAATCAATTGGTGAGCATAAAATTGAAATAAGCCCTTACGAAGATATTACTGAAGAAATAACTATTTTTGTAAATAAGAACTAATTTATTCACACTATTAATATATTATCAACTTAATTTCATTTCTTATACTTGTTGATCATTTCTAGATAGTTTACTTATAATCAATGTCAGTTGAATTAATTAACTCAGATAATATTAATCATAATAACTTAGAAAGTTTTGCAAATACAGATGCTGAATTAGCCCTTATAGGTTGTATTTTATGGGATAACAGAAATTATGAGAAAGTATCTGATTTAATTAATGAAAATCACTTTGTTGATGAAACTAACAAAGTTATTTTTTTAACTATAAAAAATTTATTAGATAAAAATATTCTAGTTTCTCCTATCACTCTTAAAAACTATCTACCGGAGAATGAAAATTTAAATAATGTAAATTATTTAAATCAACTCAAAGATAGTACGCCTTCGACACAAAATACATATAATTATGCAAAAATAATTTATGATTTGTATGTCAAAAGAAATTTAGTTGGAATTGCACATAACATTATACAAAATACTAATTCAAATAATCAAGATACTGCAGAAAATCTAATAGAAAATGCAGAAAATGATTTATTTAACCTCTCTCAAACAGGGAATTCAGAAAGATCATTTATAAATTTTGGAAATGCTCTACAAGGTGCTGTAGAGATAATAAGTGAAGCCTATAAAAGAGAAGGTAAAATTGCTGGTGTACCTACAGGTTTTAAAGATTTAGATAATAAACTAGGTGGATTACATAAATCAGATTTAATAATAATAGCTGGCAGACCATCGATGGGCAAAACTGCATTAGGAACTAATATTGCTTTTAATTGTGCTAAGAAATATCAAGAAGAAAAAGATGAGTTTGGAAATAAAAAAATTATTGATGGAGGTAAAGTTGCATTTTTCTCATTAGAAATGTCTTCTGAGCAGCTGGCTACAAGAATTTTAGCAGAACAAACAAAAATTTCAGGAGATAAAATGCGAAAAGCTGAGCTAAATAAAAATGATTTTAATATTATTGCAAAAAAATCTTCTGAGTTAGAAAACCTGAATTTAATAATTGACGATAATCCAGTATTGACCATTCCAACATTAAGAGCGCGAGCCAGAAGGCTTAAAAGATTGTATGATATCAACTTAATAATTATTGATTATTTACAATTGATGTCATCTGGATCTAATAATAGAAATGATGGAAGAGTGCAGGAAATATCTGAAATAACAAGAGGATTGAAATCAATTGCTAAAGAATTAAATATTCCAATTATTGCTTTGTCTCAACTATCAAGGCAAGTAGAGCAAAGAGAGGATAAGAGACCTCAATTAGCAGATTTAAGAGAAAGTGGAACAATAGAACAAGACTCGGATGTAGTAATGTTTATTTATAGGGAAAGTTATTATCTTGAAAGATTAGAGCCAATAAGAAAATCTGATGAAGACGATATTAAATATAACGATCGAGTGTCCAGGTGGCAGCAATTAACAAATGACAATTATAATAAAGCTGAGATAATTATAGCAAAGCAAAGACATGGCCCAATTGGATCAATAAAAATGCATTTCGATGCGAATTATACAAAATTCAATGACTTAATAACGAAAGATTATGATAATATTATTGAGTGATTAAAAAAAGTGCCATTCTCAATATCAATACCAAAAATCTTATTTATAACTATAATTTTTTTAGAAAACTTAAAAAAAATTTAATTGTTGCACCTACAATAAAAGCTAATGCATATGGCTTAGGAGATAAAAAAATATTCAATTTATTTATTAAAAATAAATGTATGAGTTTCTTTGTTGCGACTTTAGAAGAAGGATTAAGATTAAAAAATAAAAATAAATCAATAAAAATTTATGTTCTCAATGGATTACAAGACTACAATTTAAATAAATATTTTAATTCAAATCTTATACCAGTCATTAATAGTATAGAAGAATATGAAAAAATTAAAAAAACTAGATTAAAATTTGCTATTCATTTTGATACAGGAATAAATAGACTAGGAGTGCCAGTTCAGAAAATAAACAAAATAGATTTTAAAAATAAAAATATACAATTAATTATAAGTCACTTATCCAGTGCAGATGAATATAAAAATAGTTACAATTTAAAACAAAAAAAAATTTTTACAAAATTAAAAAATAAATTTAATAATGAAGTTATATTTAGTTTAGCGAATTCTCATGGCTCAGTTTTAAGTAAATCATTTTTGTATGACATGATTAGACCCGGAATAGGTATTTATGGAGGTTTTGAGAATAACAAATTAGGTAAAAATATTAAAAATGTAATAAATTTAAAAGGAAAAATTATACAAATTAAAAATATTCAAAAAAACCAATATGTTGGTTACAGTAGAACATATAAAACCAAAAACACAATCAAAGTTGCTATTTTAGGTCTTGGATATGAAGATGGCATACCGAGATCATTAAGTAATAATGGTTATGTTTATTTTAAAAAAGATAGATTTAAAATAATTGGTAGAATTTCAATGGATACATTTACAGTTGATATTTCAAAATCCAGTAATGATTTAAAAATAGGAATGTATTTAGATATTATTAATGATGAACACAAAATAGATAAATTTGCAAAAATGTGCAAAACAATACCAAATGAAGTTTTGACCTCTATTGGTAGAAGAGTTTATAGGAAATATGACTAAAAAATTACAAATCATTTTATTAATCTTTGTTTTCCTATCGTTAATATTTACAAGTTTTTACTTAAGTGATTTTAGAATTGATGCGTCTTCTGATAGTTTGGTATCACAAAATGATGAGGATTTTAAATATTTTTCTTATTATCAAGATCTGTTTCCTACAAAAAGCAGTCTTATTATAGCTATCAAAAGTAAAGATAAAATAGATAAGTTTTTATTAAATGAAATCGAGAAGATAAGCAAAAAATTATATGCATTACCAGAGGTTTATTCTGTTTTTAATATCAATAAAGCCCCTATTCTTCTTTTAAATAAAACTGATCTTTTAGATTTAGCAAACGAAAATTATGAAACCATATTAGATACTAAGTTTGAAATTAAAGACGTTTTAAACGAGTTTGCAAAGAGCCCTATATATAGTAATCAAATTATTAATGAGAATAAAAATATAACTTCTATAATAATTTTTCTTAATGAAGATAGTAAGGCTGTAGATCTTAAAGAAAACAAAGATTTATATCTATCTCAAGGAAAATATTACAAAATAAAAACAGAAATAGACAAAGAAAGAAACGAATTAATAAAAAAAATTAGAAATATTATTATTAATAGTAATCAAAATTTTACATACTATTTAGGTGGAGTAGAAATGATATCTAACGATGTTATTTCTTATGTAAAGAATGATATTTTAACATTCAGTTTAATTGTTCTTTTAATTATAATTTTAATTCTTTTCTTAATTTTTAGAAGAGTAAAATGGGTATTTGCTATTTTATTTACTTCTATTTGTGCAGTTTATTTTTCAATAGGTTTAGCTGGTTTTATTAATTTTGAAATTACGGCAGTTTCAGCAAACTTTTTATCCTTAATGTTTGTTTTATCTATTTCTATGAATGTTCATATAATGAATAATTATTTACAAAGGGACATTAAAATTATTGAAAATTTTAGTATGATGTTTTGGCCATGTTTTTATACCTTTCTCACTACAATTGTTGCTTTTGTATCACTTGTAATATCAGATATTAAGCCAGTAATTGATTTTGGAATTATAATGATAGTAGCATTATTAATAGTTCTAATTTCATCATTTGTAATCTTACCTCTAATTATCTCTTTTTTCTCAAAAGACGAAAAAAATTATTCTCAAAATTTGAGTTTTTTAAAATCGTTTTATCCTTTTGCGTATAAGAATAGTAAATATATCCTTGGATTAAACATTTTAATATTTTTCATTTCACTATATGGAATTACCAATTTGAATGTAGAAAACTCCTTTGTAAAATATTTTAAAAAAAATACAGAAATTTATAAAGGAATGTATCTTATAGATAATGAATTAGGAGGTACTACACCATTAGACATTATTCTTAAATTCAAGAATGATGAAAAGAAATTGGAAGCTAACATTAATCTTGAGGAAGAAGACGAATTAGAAATTGAAGATGATTTTTTCTCAGGTGATCTGTTTGAAGTTGAAAACAATGTTTGGTTCACAAATGAAAAAATTGAAACAATTAAATCTATTCATCAATTTTTAGAAAATAGAGTAGAAATTGGAAAAGTTACCTCAATTTATTCACTTATAGACACAGCAAATCAAATAAACAAAAATGAGTTATCAATGTTTGAATTATCAGTATTGTATAATGAAATACCTCTTGATTATAAAACTGATTTAATTGATCCTTATCTAAACGTTGAAAATAACATGATAAAAATTTCTACAAGAGTAAAAGACTCTAAAGATATTAAGAGAAATGATCTTATAAATGACATTAATTCTTATTTATTGAATGAATTCGATAACTTGGAAGAATTCAAAGTAAACGGCTTATTAGTGCTATATAATAACATGTTAAAATCTTTATTTAGCTCACAAATTAAATCATTAGGTTTTGTAATTTTATCCATATTTATAATGTTTGTAATATTATTTAGATCCTTTAAATTAAGTATTATCGGAATAATACCAAATATATTAGCTTCAACTTTTATTCTTGGCATAATTGGATTACTAAAAATACCACTTGATATAATGACAATTACTATTGCAGCTATATCTATTGGTATAGCGGTTGATAACACAATACATTATATTTATCGTTACAAAGAAAATTTGAAATTAGGAACAAATTATAGCGAAATGATTGAAAAAACACACTTAACTGTAGGCAATGCAGTTTTAATTACAACTATAGCAATAACGGCAGGATTTCTTACTCTTTGTGTATCTAACTTTGTTCCAACAGTTTATTTTGGGCTATTTACCAGTTTAGCAATGATATTTGCTATGATAGGAGTGTTAATTACTTTACCATCAATATTGAAATTTCAAAAATGATTTTTTTTAACTTTGAATTAATATTTTTCGATTATGTAATATTAATTTTAACCATTGTAATTGTTATTTTTAGTTTTTGGAAAGGCTTTATTAATTCAATATTAGGGCTATTAACATGGGTAGGTTCTGTATTTGTGACCATATATAGTTATAAATATCTTTCAGATTTTTTAAGTGTACAACTCTTAAATATAAATTTTTTACAAAGATTTGAACAATTTGTTAGTGTTGTAAGTATAATTATTTCAATACCAATAATTTTTTTAATAAGTTTGTTAATATTGAAAAGAATAAGAAAATTTTTAAATAGCGATTTAGATAAACAAATTTTAGGCATAATAATTGATAAGTTTTTTGGCACTTTATATGGTATTATATTTTCTTATATAATTTATAGCAGCGTGTTGTACTTAACTGATAATAATGATGTTGAGATATTAAAAAATTTTCATTTATTTTTTGTAGAAAACTCAAATATTCTTAATAAAATTTCTGAATATAATAATACTATTATTGATAGTTATACTATTACAGATAAATAATTGCTAAACATAAGGGTTCTTAGATTTAGAAAATAAAATTTTTAAATTTCTACTTTTAATTTTAAAGAAATTATAAAAGTTGTTAAGTAAGTATCTTTTATATGAATTTGAAATTTCTTTAGAAAAATTTGAAAAAATTTTTATTGTTAAAGGATTAATTGAAACTTGAGTACCATATTTAAATTTTACTTCTTTTCCATTTATCCTTGGATGAGAATTATTTTCAACAACATGATTTAACCATTTATTAATCTGGGAAGTTGATATATTTTTATTCAAATCTAAAATAAGATCACGAATTTTATTTTTTAAAAATAAAATATCTTTCTTATAAAGTGTCGAAATTGGAATAATAATTATATTTTTTGATTGTGAAAATTCATAATTAATATCTTTAATTAAATCATTAATTATTTTTTTCTTATTTTTTTTAATTAAATCAATTTTATTAATTATAAATAATAAAATATTAGACTTTTGATATATTAAATTAAATATTTTTTTTGATTGATTATCAAAGCCTTGTTCAATATCAATGATAAAAATATTTAGATTAATTTCATTTATAATTGATAAAGTTTGCTTGGTTACATAAAAATCAAGGCTACTTTTGTCAATTTTATTTTTTTTTATTAAACCTGCAGTATCTTTAATTGAATATGTATTTCCTTTAAATTTATATGAAGATGAAACGATATCAGTTGTGGTTTTTGGTTTATTACTAACAATTGATCTCTCAAATCCTACTAATTTGTTTAATAAAGTACTTTTCCCTACATTTGTTTTTCCAAATAATCCTAAAGAAAAATCATAATTTATTAACTTATTTTCTTTAACATCATATTTTGATAGAAAATTTAGAAAGCTATCAATGCCAATATTATGTGCGCATGAAATGTAAAATGTATTCTGTATACCAAGGTCATCAATTTTTTTATCTTGTTTAAAATTATCATCCTTATTAATTATAACCAATATTTCCTTATTTAATTTTCTTAATTCATTGATCAATTCCTTATCTGTAAAATAATTCTCATCTTTATAATCAATAACATAAACAAAAATATCTATTTTTCTTATTATCTTACTGACACTATCTGTAAGAAAACTATTCTGATTAATTATTCCTGGTGTATCATATACGTCAATATTGTCATTTGATTTAAGAGGAGATACATGCCAATCTCTTGTTGTGCCTATAGTATCATGAATTATATTTTTATTTTTATTTGTAATTAAATTATACAATGATGTTTTGCCTACATTTGGCATGCCTAAAATTAGTATATTCATTTTAATAAATATAAGTAATACCTTTTTCAGTACTTATAAAAATTTTATTTTGATAATTGTAAACTTTATTAATTTTTTTAATTTTAAGATTTACTATTTCTTGAATTTCAAGATTTTGATATAAAATAAGTATTTCACCATTATCTGTAAATAAATGCATTTTTTTATTTATGATCATAGAATTTATTATTTTTGATTTTTTATTTAGTATTTTGTTGACATTAATTCTTGAGAATAAATTTCCATTCTCAATGTTATAGAATTCAATAAAATTTTCATTTTTAGAAATAAGTGAATTATTAAATAAAATAGCTGAAGACGAGTTATTAATTTTAAAATCAACTAATATAATTTTGTTTTTATTTATGTCGTAAGTATGAATAATATTTCCATCATCAAAATAAACTAGAAAATTTTTGTAAATATGTATTCGATCTTTTAGATTATTTAACGAGGTATTAAGTTCAATACTATCAAAATTTAAACTATGTTCCTCAAATAAGTATGTATCTATAGAATTAAATTCACTATTAGGAAGTATAAAAAAAACAATATTAAAATAATTTTCAATCTTGCCTCCTGATGATTGAATTATATTACTTGATTGAAAGGCTTTCTCATAAATTATATCTCCACTTAGAGTCGATAAAAAAACGATTTTTTCTGGATATAAAATTATTAGATAATCATCAAATATTTTGACTGGAGTATTCAATAAATCTTGATTTTCAAATAACCAAATAACTTGTCCTAGTTTATTAATTTTAACAACTTCTCCTGATATAAATGCAATAATGAAATCATTGTTGAAAAGTGAGAAAGAAATAGGTACTTTTTTTACTCGATTTAAATCAATATTTATTTTTTCAATTAACTTTCCACTATTTAAATCGAACTTTAGAAGATCACCATCTTTATTTATAGAGTAAATACTTTCCTCAAGAAATATAACATTTATTGGGCTATTGTTATTATATTTTGATTCATAGTTATTAATTTTCAAAACAGCCAGATCTTTATTTAAAAAATTATAATCTGATGGATTATATGAATAATTATCAATTACGTTTTCTTCATTCTGTTCAAATAAACTAAAATCTAAAAATTTTTCTGTTTCAAATTGAAAAGTGTTTTCAGAAGAAACTATATTTTCATTATTTCTTAATGATGAAATTGTATCCTGACATGAAATAATAAATATGAAAGATAAATATACCGATATTTTACTTATATAGCTGAAACTCATGAATCTTTTTCACTCTTTCTTTTATAGAGGCAGAAACTAAACTTGAATTAAATATTTCATTATATTTATCCAAAGCTTTTGAATTATTTTTATATTCAGATTTATTTAAATCAATTTCTGTAATGATTAATAAATATTCTAATTCTTTTTTAATTGAAAAATAACCATCCAACTCTTCATCTATATTATTTATATAAATTGATATATCATTTAAATAGTTATTTGTGTTGTCCTGATAAGATGCATTGATCATTGTGTATGAAGCGTTTGCAGCAATAGCCGATTTATATAGATCATCTAAATTTGATGAAGAAAGTAATTCGTTATACAATTCATTAGAGTAACTAAAGTTTTTATTTTCATTATTTTGTTTAATTAATTTTAATTTTGATAAAATTGAAAAAATATTATCATCATCAATTAAGTTTTCTAAATTACTTAAATTATCTTGATTTTCATTGATAATATCAAAAAAACTTATACTCGAACTTTTAATACCTTGAATTTTAAAATAATTGTATGTTTGGAAACCAATAAATATAATTAGTAAAATAACTAATGAAATTATTAATTGTATGTAATTTGTAAAAATAAAATTTTGTATTTTTTTTAATAAACTATTATTTTTATTCTCTTCACTCATACTATTTCCACTTTATTGAACAACCAATACTATTCATCTGATTTGTTGGCCCTACTCCCTCATTTTTGATTTTAATCATTGCATTAAAAAGATCTCTTTCAATATTTGAATTTTGAGTTGCATTCATTACACCTGAGTCTATTCTGCCTCTATATTTTAATTTTAGGTCTTTATCAAAACCAAAAAAATCAGGAGTACAAACAGCATTATAATTTTTTGCCACTTCTTGTGTCTCATCATAAAGATACGGAAAATTAAATTTATATTTATCAGAAAAAATTTTCATATTATCAAATGAATCATCGGGATAGTTAATTACATCATTAGACATAATGGCAATTGTATTTATTGAATGCTTAAGTAACTCATCAGCATCTTTTTTTAATCTACTTGCAATTGCTTTAACATATGGACAATGATTACATATAAAAACAATAACAGTACCATTTAATCCTTTTGCATTATTCAAAGAAACCATGTCATCATTAATATTTTTAAGATTAAAAGATGGCGCTAAAACATCTAAATTGTAATTTGGGGCATTTACAGGCATTAGTTTTTATTATATTCTTAATTTATGGGCTTAGTAACATCTAGTGCTTCAACTAACAATCACAATCTCTACTTTTCCAAAGATGAACTCACCAAAATCCTAAATCTTTATTCTAAAGGAGTTTCTAATGGAGAATGGAAAGATTATGCTATTGATTTTAATAAAAATAATGCATTTTTTTACATATTTAAACATAGTTTAGCGTCTCCAGAATGCATACTAAATAAATCACTAGAGAGAAAAAAAAGAAAAATTTTTTATAATTTAAAATCAAAAAATCAAAACAAGAAATTTGAAAGTTTAGACGCATTGATATCATCTTTAAATCGAAATATTTTTAAGTTAGTAAATTAAATATAAACAATTTTAATTAACAATTTATATAATTAAATTTATCTTTCTAAACTTTATTTTCTAATGGCCCAACCAGCAAAAATATTTTCAAGATAAACTACAATATAATATAAAAATATTCCCATAACAGCTAAGGTAATCAATACTGCAAACATTAACGGATAATCTGCACTAATTTTTCCACTATCAAACAAATGCCCTAATCCTTTTCCATGTGGTTCAATAATCTCCATTAAATTAGTTCCAATAAACGCAAGTGTTGTTGACACTTTTAATGCTCCAAAAAATTCTGGTAATGTTTTTGGTAAAGCAATTTTATAAAAAATCTCAAATTTATTTGCACCTAAAGATAAAAGTATATCTTCATATTCTCTTTCCAAAGTTGATAATCCAATCGAAATAGAAACACAGATGGGAAAAAACGAAATAAGAATTACAATTATAATTGTATTCATATTGTGCATACCCACAAATATTAATGCAATTACTGGGACTACTGTTGCTTTAGGAATGGCATTAAAACCAACAAGGATTGGATATAAGCCTATTCTTATAGTTTTTGAAAACCCCATCAAAATACCTAAACTTAATCCTACTAAAACTGATAATATTAATCCTACAACGGTTCTCCAAAATGTTTCCCATCCATATATAAAAAAAAGATGTTTAAATTTCCAAAATGCTGGCCATAAATCTGAAGGGGAAGCCATTTTATAATTTGGCCAATTATTATACCAAACCAACAATTCCCATAACAAACAAAAAATTATAAGACTAAATAAAGGTATAATAAAATTATTGATTCTAATCATTTTTATTCTGAGCTATTTCAATTTGATTTCTAAGTGTTGCAAGTAATTGTGAAACTTCTGATGAATATAAATCAGAGATTTTTTTTTCTTCATTAAAATTAGTTTTGACATCGTATTGTAATGAAGCTGGTCTTCCGGATAAAACAATTACTTGATCAGCTAAATAAACAGCTTCTCTTAAATCATGAGTAATTAAAATACATGTGAAGTCTCTTTCTTTTTTTAATTTGTGCATTACATCCCACAAATCTTCTTTTGTAAATGCATCTAGAGCTGCAAAAGGTTCATCTAAAATTAAGACCTCTGGACTATGAACTAAAGATCTACAAAGTGAAACTCTTTGTTTCATCCCACCAGATAATTCAGATGGTAGATTATTTTCAAATTCTTCTAATCCCACTAACTTAAGTAGATCTAATGCATTCGATCTCTTTTGATTATAAGTCATATTTTTTGATACTATCTCAAGGGGGAGAATTATATTTTTAATTACATTTCTCCATTCTAACAAAACTGGATTTTGAAAAGCCATTCCTACTGTAGAAAGTGGGGATGTAATTTTTTTATTTGAAATAAAAATACTACCTTGATTTGGTTTAATTAATCCACTGACTAATCTAGTTATTGTAGATTTTCCACAACCTGAAGGTCCAACTATAGCAGTAAAACCTTTTCTTTTAATTGATAGGGAAAGATCCTTTAAAACAGGAAGCATACCTTGTTTAGTTTCATATTGATGAGAAACCTTTTCAATATTGATATGCATAAGTTATGATTAGTATACGGGGTAGAAATAGTCTACCCCATAAAAAAATATTAAGGTAAATATTTATCGGTAAAAAATGATGAAATCTCTGGATCAGATAAGAATTCGTATGTTTCTGCTAACTGTCCTAAAGCTTTTTCCATTCTTGCAATGTCAATATTACCCATACCGTTTTCTTTTACGTAATCAGTATTAACATTTCCTTCTATTGCTAGTATCAATCTTCTTGTCTCTAAAGCTAAATCAGCAGCTGGATTTCGCTCAACCATACTCTTAACTGCGTCTTCAGGATTTTTCATAGCATCAACCCATCCTTTAGATACAGCTTTTAAAAAACCTTTAACTATTTCAGGATTTGCATCTGCATAATCAGTGTTAACTATTATAGCATTACCATATAATTCTAATCCATAGTTTGCCATCAACATAATTGATATATCATCTTCAGGAACACCAAGGCGAACTAAATTTAAAAACATTGAAAATGAAAACCCTGTTATAGCATCAACGTTTTTTTCAGCTAACATCGGTTCTCTTGTTGGGAAACCTACTGGCTCCACTGTTATTTTATCAACATTAATATTATTTGCAGAAGCAAATGGTGGGAATTGGGCCCATGCACCATCAGGTGGTGGCGCACCAAGAATTTTTCCCTCTAAATCAGATGGAGTTGTAACACCAAGACTTTTTCTTCCAGCAATTGCAAATGGAGGTTTGTCATAAACCATCATAACTGCCATAACTGGCGCTCCAGGATTTTGATCTAAAAATTTGATTAAACTGTTTATATCTGCAAAACCTATAGGAAAAGCTCCTGTAGCAACCTTTGGAATAGCATCTAAGGATCCTTTACCTGCAGATATTTCAACTTCTAAATGTTCTTCAGCAAAATATCCTTTATCTATTGCATAGAAATAAGGTGCGCTTGGTCCTTCAAATTTCCAATCTAAAGCAAAAGATATTTTAGTATCAGCGAAACTACTAAAGGATAAGAATATTGAAGTAATAAATATTAAAAATATTTTCATTTGATTTTACCTCCTAATTAATTTGTAAGGTTAGATTAAATGACTATTTTTAAATAATACGATAATAGCATTTTAATAATACTTATAATGCATATCTAATATATTTGTTAGTTTCTGCATTTTATAATGACAACAGAAGAGCAATCAAAAATTTTATTTAAGAAAAATCACTAAAATCTCTAAAAACAAAGCATAATAAATCTTAAAATTACTTACCAACAAAACCTGGCCAATTTCCCATATATTCAATAAATTTATCACTTAGACCTTCTTTATTTAAGTAAGATCTTGAAGCTGGTAGATCTATTGGTTTAAAATTTGGATTTTTCATTACTCTCTCTGCAAAATCATGATGAAGAATAGCTGCTCTTCCTATAGTCACAAAATCAACTTTATTATTAAGAATCTCGTAAACATTCTTACCTGTTCTTATATTTCCCGCTACTGTTAATTGAACATCTTTAAAATCAAGTTCTGTGAAATGCTCTAGCAAACTCTTTTCTGTATGCTCTTCTTCTTCAGGCTTTTTAAAAGAATCCCAAAGTGATATATCTAAAAAATCTATTTTATTAGTATTAATAAGTTTTTTACATATTTCTTTTGTTTCTCCCAATTTAATTCCAAACCTTTCTGCGGATAATCTAATTCCCAATAGAAATTGAGAACCGCATTCATCTCTGATACCATCGATAATTTCAAAAATTATTCTAGATCTGTTTTCTAAGCTTCCACCATATTCGTCTTCTCTTTTATTGAATTTAGAGCTTAAAAATTGACACAGAATATAACCATGAGCTCCATGTATTTCTACTCCTTCATATCCTGACTTTTTTGCTCTAACTCCAGCTTCAATAAAATTATCTCTTAGTCTTTTGACCTCATCTAGTTTTAAAGCTCTTGAGTTGGTCTTGTTGTCATCTGAAGGGCAAACTGGCTGTTCACCTATAATATCCTTAGGTGATTTCATTCCGGCATGATGTAATTGAGCAACAGCTAAACTTTCATAAGATTTAATTTTATCAGTTAATCGTTTTAAACCTTCTATATGTTCATCACCAAAAATACCTAATTGACCAGGAAAACCTTTACCAATAGATTGAACATGTGAAGCACAAGACATGGTAAGTCCAAAATTTCCTTTAGCTCTCATAGTTAACCAATTAAATTCATCTTCTGAAAGTATTCCATTTTCATGGCTTTGAGTATTTGTTAATGGGGCAAGCATAAATCTATTTTTCATTGATAAGCCACATGGAAATTTTATTTCATCTTTTAAATTTATCATAATACTACTCCCACTCAATTGTTCCAGGAGGTTTTGAAGTAAAGTCATATAATACTCTATTGATGCCTTTTACTTTATTAATTATGCGAGATGATATTTCTTTTAGTTGATTATTTGTAAACATATAAAAATCAGCTGTCATTCCATCAACAGAAGTAATAGCTCTAAGTGAAACCGAGTAATTGTATGTTCTTTCATCTCCCATAACGCCTACAGATTTTACTGGTAAGAGGACTACAAATGCTTGCCAAATTTTATTATAAAGTTTTTTCTCTTTTAAATACTGAATAAAAATATGATCTGCTTCCTGAAGAATTAAGATCTTTTTTTTATCAATTACTCCCGGTATTCGAATTGCTAAACCTGGTCCTGGAAATGGATGTCTTAAAAGTAAATGTTTATCTATTTTTAATTGCTTTCCAACATTTCTTACCTCATCTTTAAATAATTCTCTTAATGGCTCCACAATTTTTAATTTCATTTTTTTTGGTAAGCCCCCTACATTATGGTGACTTTTTATTTTAGCTGTTGGACCTCCAAAAAATGGAATGCTTTCTATAATATCAGGATAAAGAGTTCCCTGCCCCAAATAATCTACATTTGTTATTTTTTTAGCTGCTTTATCAAAAACTTCTATAAATGTTTTGCCAATAATTTTTCTTTTTTTCTCAGGATCAGAAACATTTTTTAAATTTTTTAAAAAAATATTAGAAGCATTTATTTTAGTAAAGTTTTTGCCAAATTTTTTGGAAAATATTTTTGAAACTTCATAAGCTTCATTTTTTCTAAGAAGACCGTGATCAACAAAAATACAATAGAGATTTTTGTTAACGGCTTTGCTTAATAAATATGCAGTAACTGTAGAATCTACACCTCCAGATAAACCACAGATTATTTTTTTATTCTTAATTTCATTTTTTAATTCTGATACTTTGTTTTCAATAAATTTTTGAATTTTGAATTTATTTTTTATATTTACAATATTGAAAACAAAATTATGAATTATTCTTGAACCAAAATCTGAATGATAGACCTCAGGATGAAATTGAAGGCAATAAATTTTATTTTTATAATTTTCAATAGATGAAATAATTTTATTATTTGATAAAGAAGTTATTGAAAAAAGTTTTGGTATTTTATTTATATTATCTCCATGAGACATCCATACTTTGATTTTTTGTTTAATAATTCCCTTAAATAAAAGTGATTTTTTCTTAATATTTATAATAGTGTGACCATACTCTCTATGCGTAGAACGTTTTACTACGCCTTTCAAATTTATTGTTACTAATTGCATACCATAACAAATTGCTAAAACTGGTTTTTTCATTTTTAAAATTTCTTGATTTAATTTTGGGGCATTTTTGTCTAGTACTGATCTAGGTCCTCCAGATAATATAAATGCCGATGGTTTGATTTCATTTAAAATTTTTTTTGTAATTTTATTAAAAGGATAGACAAGACAGAAGACTTCTAACTCCCTGATTCTTCTTGCAATTAATTGTGTATATTGTGATCCATAATCTACAATTAAAATAGTTTCTAATCTACTCTTCATTCAATCTAAATCCTCTAGATATTATAAATATTTCACTTGATTCTTGTCTTGAAGATTTTGGCTTAAAATACTCAATTTTATCAAACATTTTTTTAAGTATCTTTATAATTTCCTTTTCTTCCTCTCCCTTCCAAATTTTGAATATAAATGATCCCTGATTTTTTAATATTATTTCTAATCTGTCTATAACTTCATATATTAATTGACTTATCCTCAGATGATCTGTTGATTGATGACCAGTTGTATTAGGAGCTACATCAGATAAAACTAAATCAAATTTATTTTTTAAATTAATAAAATTATATTTTAAAAAATCTTCTCTATAGAAAGTTATAGATTGATTATTTATTTTCATATCTAATAAATCAAAACAGGTTATATTAGTCTTTGGATTGTAATTTAAGATAACTTGAGTCCAACCTCCTGGAGAAGATCCAAGTTCTAGTATTTCTTTAGAATTTTCAATAATTTTATATTTTTGCTCAATCTCTTCTAGTTTAAACGATGCTCGATTTATATACCCTAACTGTTTAGCTTTCTTTACAAACTGATCATTTTTTTGTCTATTAACCCAGTTTTTTGATTTCATAAAAGATAATAAAGTTAACAAAAAATTGTTTTTTAGTAACTTTAATATATATGTCATGTAAGATATTTAATGAAAAGATCAATATTTATAGCTTTCATAATACTTGCTGCCGTTGTTGGATGGATTGGTTCCGGTCAATTTTCAAACAATGTTGTTGCACAAGACGATAATACAGAATCAAGCACTGAAACAGAAACTTCATCTTCTCAAGATACAGAAAATAATGATAATGAAGAATTTACATTTTCTGTTGAAACAAAGGTATTTACTTCCAGTTTAATAGATCAATCTATTGAATTACAAGGTCAAACTATTCATAATAAAAAAATTGATGTTAAATCTGAAACATCTGGCAACATAGATAATATTGAATTTGCAAGAGGAGATAGAGTATCTCAAAATGCTGAAATGATTACAATCTCACTAGAGGATAGAAATGAAAAGCTTATTAGTGCAAAAAAAGATTTAGAAAGACTTAATAAAGAATTAATTTTAAATGAAAAAAACAGAGATAATCTACTTAGACAAAATGTTGAAAGAATTGAATTGTATGAAATTGAATATGCATCTGCAAAACAATTAATTGACAAAGGTTTAAGCTCAAAATCAAAATTAAGTTTAGCATCTTTTAATCTTGCCAATGCTCAAGCTGATAGAGAAGATATTAAAATAAAATTTGAATCTACCTTAGCCAACCTTGAAGCTCAAATTTCAAATGTAAAATCAATTTTAAAGAACATAAAACTTGATATAGAAAAAACTGCTATCAAGGCACCATTTGATGGAATTATTTCAGAAAAAATGGTTGAGGAAACTGAATTCATATCAATAGGAACTCCCCTATTTACTATAATTGATTTAGATCCAATCAAGATTGAAGGTTATTTATCTGAATTTGATGTAAATAAAGTGAGTGTTGGTACTAAAGCTTTAATCGAAGATAGTAATGGTATTAAAAAAAATGGAATAATATCTTTTATTTCTCCATCGGCTGAAACTAGTACTAGAACATTCGAAATTACTATTGAAGCTGATAACAAAGATCTTTCTTATAAAAGTGGTATAACAACTAAAATTGTTATCAGAGGCTCAGAACTTAAAGCTCACAAAATACCACCTTCTATATTAACTTTATTAGATGACGGAACTGTAGGTGTTAAAGCTGTAGATAATGATAATAAAGTTACTTTCTATCCAACCAAAACAATTAAAGATACAATAGATGGCATGTGGGTTTCTGGATTACCAGAAACAGTAAATTTAATTGTAAGTGGTCAAGAATATATAAGTATTGGTGAAACAATAAACTAATCTAAATGAAAATTAATATTATAGACTATGCAATTAGCCATTCCCGAGTTTTCATGGGAATACTTATTTTTATTATTTTTTCAGGTGCATCTACTTACATCACAATGCCGAAAGAATCATCTCCTGATGTAAGCATACCAATAGTTTATATTTCGCTAAGTCAAAATGGTATTTCTGCACAAGACTCTGAAAGGCTTTTAGTTAAACCAATTGAAGACGAAGTTAAAACTGTTGAAGGAGTAAGAGAAGTAAGATCAACGGCTTATTCAGGTGGGGGTAATGTTTTATTAGAATTTGATGCTGGATTTAATTCTGATCAAGCTATGGTTGATATTAGAGATAAAGTTGATAGAGCTAAGGGTGACCTACCTAGTGAAGCAGATGAACCAACTGTTAACGAAGTTAATATAAGTACATTTCCTATCTTATCTATTTCTTTAAGCGGAGACGTGCCTAATAGAACTCTTCAAGATTTAGCAGATATTTTGCAAGATGATATAGAAACAATTCCTAGTGTTTTAGAAGCTAAAATAGGCGGTAAAAGAAATGAGCAGGTTGACATATTAATTAATCCAACTGCAGTTGATAGCTATGGCATCAATCTTGAGAGTCTAATTAATATTGTTAGAGAAAATAATAAAATGGTATCTGCTGGTGGTCAAGACACTGGTGACGGAAGTTTTGATATTAAAGTTCCAGGTTTATACGAAACTATTGAAGATGTATTAAATACTCCTGTTAAAACTAATGGAGATTCAGTTATTACTTTCAGAGATATTGCTGAAGTTAAAAGAACATTCGAAGATAGGCAATCTTACGCAAATGTAAATGGATCTAATTCAATAACTATTGATGTTTCCAAAAGAATTGGTGAAAATATTATCAATACTATTGAAGAAGTAAAAAGAATAACTGCAGTTACTGCTAAAAGTTTTCCGGAAAATGTTGAAATCTCTTTTGGAAATGATCAATCAAAAGGAATTAAAACTATGTTAAATAGTCTGCAAAATAACGTCATAGCAGCTATAATCCTTGTTTTAATTATTATTTTAGGAGCTTTAGGTGTTAGATCTGGTTTATTAGTTGGTGTATCTATTCCAGGATCGTTTTTATCAGGTTTATTAGCTCTTTCTGTAATGGGTTTTACTATTAATATAGTTGTATTATTTGCTCTAATTTTATCTGTAGGACTATTAGTCGATGGAGCAATTGTTGTTGTTGAATATGCAGATAGAAAAATGAAAGAAGGACTTGGTGTAAAAGATGCTTTCGCAAATGCATCAAAAAAAATGTCACTACCAATTATATCATCGACTGCAACTACCCTGGCAGCCTTTTTACCTTTAATATTCTGGCCTGGTATAGCTGGTGAATTTATGAAATATTTACCAATAACACTTATATGTGTTCTTATTTCTTCTTTGTTTATGGCATTACTGTTTGTCCCAGTTTTAGGATCTATTTTAAATACTGTTTCAAGAATACTTTTACAATTTATTGTACCATTACTAATATCATTAATTTTTTACAATCTATTATCTTATGGATTTGGATTATTAAATCTTGAAAGATTTAGTTTATTTATAACAATTGGAAAATATTTACTCAGCTTTGCTTTATTTATATTTGTATTTATTAGAATTATACCAAGAGTTTATAAAATTTCAGAAAATGTAAATTCTACAGATAAATTAGTTTCTAAAAATGCAAAAATCTTATCTTCAGAATCAAATGAACCTGTTTTAAACGTAACTGGTTTTGTTGGATTTTATGCAAAAGTTTTAAACTTCTTATTATTTCATCCTTTAAAGGTGATGATTAGTGCTTTAGTAATTTTAATTGCTGTAAACTACACCTATACTAAAGTTGGAGAAGGTGTAGAATTTTTCCCTGATGTTGAGCCAGATCTCGCAAAAATCGTAGTTTTTGCAAGAGGTAATCTCTCAGTTGAAGAAAAAAAAGATTATGTATCAAGAGTCGAGAATATTATTTTAAAGCTTCAATCGGAAAGACAAGAATTTAAAAATATTTATTCTTTAAGTGGAAATGTAAGTGAACAATCAGAGGCATCAGAAGACTTTATAGGATCAATAAGTTTAGAATATACAGATTGGGATAAAAGAAGAAAATCTAAAGTAATTCTAGCAGAAATTTTGGAAGCCACAAAAAGTATAAATGGAATCAAAGTAGAATCAAGAGAACAACAAGGTGGTCCTGGTGAAGGTAAACCAATTAACATTAAATTAACAAGTGATAACAAACAACTTTTAATTGCTGAAGGAATTAAGCTTAAAAAATTTATGGATAGTTATCCAAATTTAATGAATGTTGAAGATAATTTACCAGCACCTGGGATTGAATGGGAAATTAATGTAGATAGAAAACAAGCATCTAAATTTGGAGCTAACATTACATCAATTGGTAATGTGATTAAACTTGCAACAAATGGTCTTAAACTTGGCGAATATAGACCTGATGATAGTAATGAAAGTATACCACTTTATCTGCGTTATCCAAACGAAGGAAGAACATTAGATAGAATTGATAACTTAAGAGTAACTACTTCAAATGGTTTAGTTCCAATATCCAATTTTGTGGAAATTGTTCCAAATAGTAGAACAGGAAATATAATTAGAGTAGACTCAAAAAATGCTATAAATATTCAGGCAGATGTAGAGCCTGGAACTTATCCGGATGGAAAAGTAAAAGAACTTGAGTACGTATTAGGAATTTCAGATACTGCTCCGTCTTGGAGAGGAAGAACATTAGATTTACCACGTTATGAATTAGATAATAAAGTAAGGGCAGAACTTATTGGAGAAAACGAAGACCAAAAAGAAGCTCAAGAGTTTTTAACAGGAGCTTTTGGTGTAGCTTTATTTTTAATGCTAATGATACTTCTTTTGCAGTTTAATAGCTTTTATAGTGCATTCTTAATTCTTTTTGCAGTAGTAATGTCCACAGCTGGTGTATTTATAGGTTTAATGGTGACAGCACAGCCATTTGGTATTGTTATGTCAGGAGTTGGAGTTATTGCTCTAGCCGGAATAGTGGTAAATAATAATATTATATTAATTGATACATTTGATTTTTTAAAGACTAAAACATCAAATATTAGAGAAGCTATTATCAAAACAGGAGCACAGAGACTGAGACCAGTTTTACTTACAACAACTACAACAGTACTAGGCTTATTACCTATGGTAACAATGACAAATGTTGACTTTATATCTAGAGAAATAACAAGAGGGTCACCTGACACTCAGTGGTGGGTTCAATTATCAACAGCTATAGTATTTGGACTTCTCTTTGCAACATTTCTAACATTAGTTGTTACACCATCTGCTTTAATGTTTAGAGAAAACATGAAGAATTGGTATAAGAAAAAAATTTCTAATTAAATTTTTTTTAAATAAACTTTTAAATCTATGACAATTAAATCAATTACTATCTATTGTTCATCTTCAGATAAATTAAGTAATAAATATTATCAAGATGCAGAAGAAATTAGCAAATTAATATCATCATTTAAAATAAATATTGTCTACGGTGGGGCAAAAGTTGGTATTATGGGTGTGGTTGCTAAGACAGCAAAAAAATATAAAAATAGAGTTATGGGAGTAATTCCAAATTTTTTATCTGATAGAGAAATAATTTTTGAAAATATAGATGAATTAAAAATAGTGGATAATATGTCTGAAAGAAAAAAATTACTCTTTGAGTTAGGTGATGCATATTTAGCATTACCAGGAGGAACAGGAACTTTAGAAGAAATAGTAGAAGTTGTATCTTGGAAAATAATGGGGATTCATAATAAGCCAATAATATTTTTTAATAAAAATAATTTCTGGGATAATCTATTTCAGCAATTTAAATTTTTTGAAGATGAAAAATTTTCAAATAAAAATTTACAAAACAGTTTTCACATTATAGATACGGTTGATCAATTAAAAAATATATTAATTAAATGGCAAAAATAAAAGTTAAAAACCCTGTAGTTGAAATGGATGGAGATGAAATGACCAGAATTATCTGGGAGTATATCAAAGAACAATTAATTTTGCCCTATCTTGATATAGACATTAAATATTTTGATCTTGGAGTTATTAAAAGAGATGAGACAAATGATCAAATCACCATAGATGCTGCTGAGGCAGTGAAAAAATATGGTGTAGGAATAAAATGCGCAACAATTACTCCTGATGAAAATCGAGTAGAGGAATTCAAATTAAAACAAATGTGGCGTTCTCCGAATGGAACAATAAGAAATATACTAGGAGGAACAATATTTAGACAGCCAATTATTTGCAAAAATGTTCCAAGAATAATCACGAACTGGAACCATCCAATTGTAGTTGCTAGACATGCCTTTGGTGATCAATATAGAGCTACTGACACATTAATTAATAAACCAGGGACACTTAAAATGGTTTTTGAACCTAAAGATGGATCTGAAGGATTTACAAAAGATGTATATGAATTTGAAAAATCTGGCGTAGCCCTATCAATGTATAACTTAGATAATTCAATTAAAGACTTTGCTAGAGCTTGTTTTAATTATGGGCTTAACCTTGGTTGGCCAGTTTACCTTTCTACTAAAAATACTATTTTAAAAGTCTACGATGGAAGATTTAAAGATTTATTTCAGGATGTATTTGATACTGAATTTAAAAATAAGTTTAATGAAAAAGATATAGTTTATGAGCATAGATTAATCGATGATATGGTGGCCTCAGCTTTAAAGTGGGAAGGTAATTTTATTTGGGCTTGCAAAAATTATGATGGAGATGTTCAATCAGATTCTGTTGCTCAAGGATTTGGATCACTAGGTTTAATGACAAGTGTGTTAATGACCCCAGATGGTAAAACAGTAGAAGCTGAGGCTGCACATGGAACTGTTACAAGACATTATAGAAATCATCAGAAAGGTATAGAAACTTCAACTAATCCTATTGCATCAATCTTTGCTTGGACAAGAGGTTTAAGTTTTAGAGGAGAATTTGATGGTAATAATGAATTAATAAATTTTGCTAAAAAATTAGAAGAAACGTGTATCAAAACTGTAGAAAGTGGTGAAATGACAAAAGATCTAGCAATATTAATAAACAAAGATCAGAAATGGTTAAACACTCAAGATTTTTTAAGTGCAATAAAAAACAATTTTCAAATTAATTAATAGAATTTAATTTATCTTCTACGTATTTTATACTTTCATTAATTTGACTAACATCTGATCCTCCTCCTTGAGCAAGATCTTTTCTACCACCACCACCCTTGCCACCAAGAATAATCGAAATTTCTCTTATTTCTTTTGAAGCATCAAAAAGGTCTGTAATATCTTCAGTAACTCCTAGCACTATAGATAGTTTGTTATCATTATTTGAAATTATTAACGAAACACTATTTTTGTTATATTGTTTTTTTTGCTCATCAATAAATGTTTTCAAAGATTTATTAGGGTAGTCTTCAGCAATCAAGTATATAAAATTTAATTCTTTGATTTTTTTTACAACAATATTATCAATATTTTTTGATATAGACATATTTTGTTTTAATTTTTCGTGTATCTGAATTAATTCTTTAATTAACAAACCTTTGTCTTCATACTGATTTTTAAAATTATAATCAGCATTAATATTTTTAATTTTATTCTTTAAATCTTCAATTTGATTATCTTGGTTTTTATTTTTTTCTAATAAATTTCTTTCTATTTCTTTAATATATTTATCCACTGCAACATTAGATACGGCCTCTATTCTTCTTATTCCAGACGCAACACTAGATTGATTAGTTATTTTAAATTTACTTATTTCCCCTAATTTAACAACATGAGTTCCTCCGCATAATTCTTTTGAAAAGAATGATTCATTTTCTTGACCCATTGTTACTACTCTTACTTCATCGCTATATTTTTCTCCAAACAATGCCATCGCACCTTCTTCAATAGCTTTTTTTTGATCCACAATTTTAATTTTAACAATTCCATTTTTTTGAATTTGATCATTTACAATTTCTTCAATATTCATGAGTTGATCTTTTTCAATTGGATTATTGTGACTAAAATCAAATCTAAGTTTTTCTGAATTTACAAGTGAACCCTTTTGCGTGACATGCTTGCCCAGTATTTTTCTTAGAGCAGCATGTAATAAATGAGTTGAAGAATGATTATATTTAATAAAATCTCTATTCACTGTATTAATGCTTGCTTTAATGGTATCTTCAATTTCGCATTCACCACTAATTACTTTACCTTTGTGAAGAAAATAGTTTCCAAATATTTTTGTAGTATTGTTTACTTCAAATTTAAAGTTATCATTTTCAAACAAACCATGATCTCCCACTTGACCACCACTTTCTCCATAAAAAGGTGTTTGATTTAATATTATAATTGCTTCTTGATCTTTTTTAATTTTATCTACTGACTTACTTTCTGATATAATTGAAATTATTTTACAATCTGCTTCCATATCAGAATATCCTAAAAATTCTGTTGGCTCTATTTTAGAAGTTATTTCAAACCAAATGCCTTCATCCTCGATGTCTCCTGTGCCTTTCCAACTTTGTCTCGCTCTTTCCTTTTGATCTAACATTTTTTGTTCAAAAGTTTTTATATCGACTTCAATATTTTTACTTTTCAAATAATCTTGTGTTAAATCTAAGGGAAATCCATAGGTGTCATATAATTTAAATGCTACTTCTCCATTAAATATATTTGTTGAGTTAGAAATTTCCTCATCTAAAATTTTTATTCCTTTTTCAACAGTTTCCTTGAATTTAGTTTCTTCATTCATTAATGTATTAGTAATGAGATCTTTTGCTCTATCTAATTCAGGATATGAATTTTTAATTCCATCTAAAAAAATAGGGAATAGCTTATGAAATACAGGCTCTTTATTACCTAAAGAATGAGCGTGTCGCATTCCCCTTCTCATTATTCTTCGTAAGACATATCCTCTACCTTCATTTGAGGGCATTACTCCATCTGCAATTAAAAAAGAGGAGGATTTTAAGTGATCTGCAATTACTCTATGACTAGGATTTGCTATTGAACTTTCATCGCCACATAGATTTGTTGATTCATTTATAATCGGTTGAAATAAATCTGTTGAATAATTATCGTTAGAACCATCTAGAAGAGCTGTCATTCTCTCTAATCCCATTCCAGTATCTATGGAGGGTTTTGGTAGGTTTATTCTCTCAGATTTAGATATTTGCTCATATTGCATAAATACTAAATTCCATATTTCTATAAATCTATCACCATCTTCGTTTGGAGAACCTGGAGGGCCTCCTTCGTATTTATCACCATGATCATAAAATATTTCAGAACATGGACCGCAAGGACCAGTTTCACCCATTGACCAAAAATTATCAGAAGTACTTATTTTAATGATTTTATTTTCAGACAATCCAGCTATTTTTTTCCATAAATCAAAAGCTTCCTGATCATCAGAATAAACAGTTACTAATAATCTATCTTTATTTATTGCATATTCTTTAGTAATTAGATTCCATGCTAGTTCTATGGCCAACTCTTTAAAATAATCTCCAAAAGAGAAATTTCCTAACATTTCAAAAAAAGTATGGTGTCTTGTAGTGTATCCTACATTTTCTAAATCATTGTGCTTTCCGCCTGCTCTTACACATTTCTGAGCAGTAGTCGCTCTGTTGTAATCTCTTGTCTCTTTACCTGTAAAAATATTTTTAAATTGTACCATTCCAGAGTTAGCAAACATTAGAGTAGGATCATTATCTGGCACTAGAGAACTAGAATGAATAACCTTATGTCCATTTTTTTTAAAATAATTGAGAAATGCTGACCTTATCTGATTTGAATTCATGAAAAGGTATTATAACTTGAAAACTCTATTGTCTAAATAAAAAAGCGCCTATTTTGAAATAGGCGCCAAACAAAAATAATATTTACTATTCTTTTATTTCTTCAGCTTCTTTAGCTTCTTTTTCTTTTTCTTTATTCTCTACTTTTCCTTCCATCATAGCTTTTTCAACAATTCCAGCATTTTGTAGAATTTGATTTTCAATTTCTTTAGCTATAGTAGGATTGTCATTAAGAAAGTTTTTAACGTTTTCTCTACCTTGTCCTATTTTAGTATTTTTGTATGCAAACCATGATCCAGATTTATCAATAATTTCTGCTTTGACACCTAAATCAACTAATTCACCTAATTTAGATATACCCTCTCCGTACATTATATCAAATTCAACAACTTTGAATGGAGGCGCAACTTTATTTTTAACTATCTTTACTCTAGTTTGATTTCCAATGATTTCATCTTTATCTTTAATTGCACCAATTCTTCTAATGTCCATTCTTACAGAAGAATAAAATTTTAAAGCATTACCGCCTGTAGTTGTCTCAGGACTACCAAACATAACGCCAATTTTCATTCTAAGTTGATTTATGAATACAACTAAAGTGTTTGATTGAGCAATAGAGCTAGTGAGTTTTCTTAAAGCCTGACTCATCAATCTAGCTTGTAAACCAGGTAATGAATCTCCCATATCACCTTCTAGCTCAGCTCTTGGTACAAGTGCCGCAACTGAGTCAATAATTAGCACATCAATACCTCCAGATTTAATTAAAGAATCAGCAATTTCTAAACCCTGTTCACCTGTATCAGGCTGGGAAATTAATAATTCTTCTAAATTTACACCTAATTTCTTTGCATATGCTGGATCTAGAGCATGCTCTGCATCTATAAATGCGCAATTACCGCCTTGTTTTTGAGATTCTGCAACGATATGAGTAGCTAAAGTAGTTTTACCAGAACTTTCAGGTCCATAAATTTCAATAATTCTCCCCTTTGGAACTCCTCCAATACCAAGAGCTATATCTAGTCCTAATGAACCGGTAGATATCGCTTCAATATCTACGTTTGTTTTAGAGCCCAATTTCATTATTGAGCCTTTTCCATAATTTTTCTCTATTAGGCTTACAGCAGCTTCTAGAGATTTACTTCTGTTTTCTTTATCCATTGAATTTTCGTTATTTACTACTTTTAATTTAGCTTGAGACATTATATTTCTCCATTAATTTCCTATGTTTTTATTAAGATTCTTGCAAATCATGTTTACTTGTACACGTTTTGTTCTATTTTTAAAAGTTCTATTTTTGTTCTTTTATGAAAATTTGATTAAAATATTGAAAAATATGAATTATTTTTAATTAATAAAATTTCAATATTGCTTGAATAAATAAAATCATTTGATAAATCAGCATCGTTTTAAAATTATGACTAAATTACCTAAAAATTATAAACCAACTAAGAAAGAAAAATTCATGAATGCCAAAATGAAAGAATATTTTAGGCAAAAATTAGTAAGTTGGAAACAAGATTTACTCAAGGAATCATCTCAAACTTTAAATAATCTTCAGAATGAGAATGAAGCAAAACCCGACATAACTGATAGAGCATCTGAAGAAATAGATAGATCTTTCGAACTTAGAACTAGAGATAGAGAAAGAAAGCTAATCAATAAAATTGATGCTGCTCTTCAAAGAATTGAAGATGGATCATATGGTTATTGCGATGAAACAGGTGATCCAATTAGTATCAAAAGATTAGAAGCAAGACCAGTTGCAACATTGAGTTTAGAAGCTCAAGAAATGCATGAAAAAGCAGAAAAAAGAATTAGTTAATTTTATTTTAAATGTCAGATTTTTATATAGGTGATCTTACACCAGGTACTTTTGTTATAAATGTTAGCAAAGAAAAAGAATGGGGAATTGGTCAAGTACAATCATGTATTAACAATATCGTTACAATAAATTTTGAAAATGTTGGAAAAAAAACTATTAACCCTAGAGAAGTTGAATTAAAAATAATTAATATAAATGCAATTAATTGATCAGTATTTAAGAGAAGTAAACTATCTAAGAGTATCTGTTACAGATAGATGTGATCTAAGATGTGTTTATTGTATGAAAGAAAAAATGCAATTTCTCCCACGAAAAGACATTCTCACTTTAGAAGAAATCGAAAGATTATGTGACAACTTTATAGAACTTGGAGTTAAAAAAATTAGATTAACTGGAGGTGAACCTTTGGTAAGAAATGATATTATAAAATTAATTGAAAAACTTAATACCAAAAAAGAAAAAACAAATCTAAAGGAAATAACACTCACAACAAATGGTACATTGTTAAAAAAATATGCAAAACAACTTAAGCTAAATGGCATTAATAGGATTAATGTTTCTCTAGATACAATTAACCCTGAAAAATATAATTCAATAACAAGATTTGGAAATATTGAAAAAGTTTTTGATGGAATTAATGAAGCACTTGATGCCAATATAAAAATAAAAATTAATACTGTAGTAATAAAAGATTTTAATGAAAATGAAATTGAAGAATTATTAAATTGGACTAGTAACAAAAAAATTGATCTTACATTTATTGAAGTAATGCCAATGGAAGAAACTGATATATCGAGAGAATATCAGTTTATTTCATTATCTGACACTTTTGCAAAACTAGACAAAATATATAATTTTTCTAAAATCGATTATAGTACTGGAGGCCCAGCTAGATTTTATACTAGTGATTTGGTGTCTAATAAAATTGGATTTATAAGTCCTTTAACAAATAATTTTTGTGCCTCTTGCAATAGGGTAAGAATATCAAGCACTGGGAAACTTTTCATGTGTCTTGGTCAGAATGACTTTGTTGATTTTAGAGAAATAATGAGAAAAGATTATAGTGATGATTATATAAAAGAAAAAATTAAGTTTGCTCTTAATATAAAACCAAAACAACATGATTTTATGGTTGGGGAAAAGATTAATAAATATATGAAAAGACATATGAATGTAACAGGTGGATAATGAAATTTCATTTTTTATCATCAAACAATCCTGAAGCAAAAAATACAGAAAAAAAACTAACAAAATTATTTGGACAAAATTCTGTTGAAGATGCCGACTATATTATTCCAATTGGAGGAGATGGATTACTTTTAAAATCACTTCATAATTTTAATAAACTAAACAAACCATTTTTTGGAATAAACTTTGGTTCAATTGGCTTTTTAATGAATAATCTTAGTAACGAAAATTTAAATGATATGATTGTCAATGCTAAAAAATCTACTTTTAAACCATTAAAAATGACTGCACAAAGTGTTAATAATGAAATCTTTGAGGCATATGCATATAATGAAGTTTCTCTTATGAGGCAGACTCATTTGGCATCAAAAATTAAAATTAAAATAAATGAGAAAGTAAAAATGGAAGAATTGATATGTGATGGCGTTTTGTTATCTACATCAGCTGGAAGTACAGCCTATAATCTATCAGCACATGGTAGTATTCTACCTTTAGACTCAAATATACTTGCATTAACTCCAATTAGTGCCTTTAGACCAAGGAGATGGAGAGGAGCTCTATTATCTGAAATTAGTATAATTGATTTTGAAGTGTTAAATAATGATGAACGCTCATCTAGCGTAACGGCAGACAATGTTGAGTTTAGAGATATTAGTAGAGTCAATATTGTATCTTCAGATGAAAATAAATGCACTGTATTGTTCGATAGTAAACACTCTATTGAAGATAAAATTTTGAATGAACAATTTAATTTTTAAGATCAAATTTTTTTAAAAATACAAATCTTGTTGCCATCTAAATCCCTTAAATATGCATAATAATCTTTACCATGTCTGGGCCCAGGCATTCCTTCATCTTTTGCTCCAAGACTAATTCCAATTTTATAAAATTCATTAACAGTTTTTTTAGAATTAGCTTTAAAAGTAATCATTGTACCATTTCCTATGGTTGCTTTTTTTTTGTTATGAGGTCTAATCAAGTATAATTCTATTTTTTTAGGAGTTTCTTTTTTAGCATAACCATAATATCGATTATGAGATAAAACTTTTTTAATTTTTAGAGGTTTTAAAATTTTATTATAAAATGCAGATGATTTTTTTAAATTATTTGTCCCAATGGTAATAAAAGCAAACATAATTTATCGATTGGTAGCCTCGGCCGGACTTGAACCGGCACTCCCAAAAGGGCAAGGATTTTAAGTCCTTTGTGTCTACCATTCCACCACGAGGCCTAATTTTGGATTAATATCAAACTATAGAACTTTTTCCACCATTTAATTCAATCATCTTAGTTATATCATCAACTATTGGTTGGATAGATTTCATATCCCATGATGAAACAACTATGTTAACACCGCCTGTTTTAGCTGCAAGATTAAAATATGGGTAACTACCAATTGATGCATTTGCATAATTGTTTTGAATATTTTTTAAATTTTTTGCAATTTTACTTTCGTATAAATTAGTATTAATTGTTGTAACAAGTTTTGGGTTACCTTTTTTAATTTTTTTCAATAATTCCTCAAACATAACTTGCATTATTTCTGGCACACCTGGTAAAATATAAATATTTTTTACAATAAATCCTGGTGCAGCAGTCATTGGATTTAAAATAAGCTTTGAACCAAATGGCATTTTGGCCATTCTTTGCCTACTTTCATTAAATTCACCTTTTGGATAATAACTTTCAAGAATTTCAAATGCCATTTTATTTGTTTCATATTGTAAATTAAAGGCTTCAGATATACTTTCTGAAGTTATATCATCATGAGTTGGTCCAATTCCTCCAGTAGTAAAAACATAAGAATATTTTGAGCTATATTTTAAAACGTTTTCTATTATTGTTTTTTTCTCATCCTGAATAACAATAACTTCTTCTAACTTAATACCAGCTTCTAATAATTTTTTTGCAATATAATTTGAGTTTGTATCTTGAGTTCTACCAGAAAGTATTTCATCACCAATAACAATAACTCCTGCAGTAAAAGAACTCATATGATTAATTGATATTTTCTATATATTATTTATTAATCGTATGTAATTATTTTTTAAATGAGAAACAACAATATCCCAATACATACGAAAAAAGATTTTGAGGGCATGAGGGAGGCTGGTTCTTTAGCTGCTGATGTTCTAGATTCTTTAAATGAGAAGATTGTTCCAGGTATAAGTACTCAAGAAATAAATGATATATGTCATGATCAAATAATTCAAAACAAAGCAATACCAGCTCCTTTAAATTATAAAGGTTTTCCAAAATCAGTTTGTACATCTGTTAATCATGTTGTTTGTCATGGAATTCCTTCTGAAAGAAAAATTCTATCTGATGGCGATATAGTAAATGTAGATGTAACGGTTATTCTAAATGGTTGGCATGGTGATAGTTCGAGAATGTTTGTTGCAGGGAAGACAAATAAAAAAAATTATGAATTTTTGAAAATAACTTATGAATCTTTATTAATTGGTATTAGTGAAGCTAAACCTGGTAAGTATATTGGTGATATAGGAAATAAAATTCAGAAACTTGCAGAAGGAAAAGGTTATTCTGTAGTAAGAGATTTTTGTGGTCATGGAATTGGAAAAGAATTTCATACTCCGCCTAGTGTTTTACACTTTGGAGAACCAGGTGAGGGGCCAATGTTAGAACCTGGAATGTTTTTAACAATTGAACCAATGATTAATTTAGGTGGATGGCAAACAAAAATATTAAATGATGGATGGACAGCTGTAACAAAAGATAAATCCTTATCTGCTCAATTCGAGCATACAATTGGAATAACAGAAGAAGGAAATGAAATATTTACATTATCTAAAAATAATACAGCTTTTCCAATAAAGGATGTATAAGTAGAAAAAATGATACCTAGATATAATAGACCTAAAATTGAAAAGATTTGGTCATTAGAAAATAAATTTACAATTTGGACAGAGATTGAGTGTTTGATTGCAGAAAAACAAGCAATGCTCGGCGTTATTCCAAAAAAAGCAGCTAAAGAAATAAGAAATAAAGCAAAATTTAATATTAAAGAAATAGAAAAAATTGAAAAAGAAACAAAACATGATGTTGTTGCTTATATTAATAATGTAAGCAAATATATTGGCGACTCATCAAAATATTTTCATTTTGGTGTAACATCAAGTGATATTATTGATACTTCATTTTCTGTACAACTAAAGCAAACCTCTGAAATAATAAGAAAAAGCTTAGTAGAATGTATTCAAAGTTTAAAAATCAAATCTAAAAAATATAAAGACACATTAATGATTGGGAGAAGTCATGGTATACATGCTGAACCTATTACTTTTGGATTAAAATTATCTTCCTTTTATTTTGAGTTTAAAAGAAATTTAGAAAGACTTGATCAAGCGATCAACGAAATATCTGTTTGTGCTATTTCTGGGCCTGTTGGAACATTTAATTCTATAGACCCACGAGTTCAAGATTATGTAGCAAAAAAACTTAAACTAAATTCTGAAGATGTATCAACTCAAGTAATTCCAAGAGATAGGCATGCGTATTTTTTCTCAGTACTAGGAATTTTAGCATCTTCTATTGAGAGGTTTGCTGTGGAAATTCGAAATTTACAAAAAACAGAGGTATTAGAAGTTGAAGAAAGTTTTTCTTCTAATCAAAAAGGTTCTTCTGCAATGCCTCACAAACGTAATCCGGTATTAAGTGAGAACTTAACAGGTATTTCAAGGTATATTAGAAGTGGTGTAATACCTTCTCTAGAAAATATCGTACTTTGGCACGAAAGAGATATTAGTCATTCTAGTGTTGAAAGAATTATGACTCCAGATATTACAATTGCAACTGATTTTGCACTGAATCGTTTAAATGGCATTATAAAGAATTTAAAAGTCTATCCAAAAAATATGTTGAAAAATTTAAATATGCTTGGAGGCTTACATAGAACTCACAATATTATGTTAAAATTAATTGAAAAAGGACTGAAAAGACAACAAGCCTATAAAATTGTTCAAGAAAGTGCCATGGAAACATGGAATAATAATAAGAATTTTTCCCAAGTTTTTCAAAAAAATAAAGAATTAAATAAAATATTAAATTCAAAAGAAATCATGAAAATCATTAAAGATGATAATGATTTAAAGAAAATAGATTGGATTTTTAAAAATAAAATTAAATAATCTTTATTTTTACTAATATCTGAACTATTTTATAGGTATGCCAATGACCATTAAACAAATTGAACAATTTATTAAAGAAGCTATACCTGATGCAACTGTTGAAATTGAAGATCTTAAAGGAGATGGTGATCATTACAGTGCTACAGTAACATCAAAATCTTTTTCTGGAAAAACAAGAGTAGAACAACATAAGATGGTTTATGATGCTTTTAATGGTAAAATGGGTAGTGATTTGCACGCACTTAAGCTAAAAACCGTATCGGAGTAATAATGAATAGTAACGACCATGTATCTCAAAATATAGAAAATGAAATTAACTCTAATGATGTAATGCTTTTTATGAAGGGTACCCCCGTATTTCCAATGTGTGGATTTTCTGCAAGAGTAGTTGAAATATTAAATAAAGTAGGTGTTAAATTTGGAAGTGTGAATGTGTTAGAGAGTGATGAAATGAGAGAAGGTATTAAAATATATTCTAATTGGCCAACCATACCACAACTTTATGTTAAGAAAGAATTTATAGGTGGGTGTGATATCATAACTGAAATGTTTGAAAGTGGTGAATTATTAGAATTATTCAATACAAATGGAATAGACGTAAACCCTTCCTAGATTGTTAAATAATAAATTTTCTAAAGGTGTAATATTTTCCTGTATTGCAGCAATTTTTTGGGGGCTTCCACAACCCCTTTTTTTTAATGAATTAAATCACGTTGAAACTATTGAGGTTGTAGCTCACAGAGGTTTCTGGTCATTTATTTTTTTATTTTTATTATTAACTTTAATTTCAAACATAAGTGATTTTATTAAAATATTTAAATCTAGAAAAAAAATTTTTATTTTAACAATTACAGCTTTTCTTATTGCAGGTAACTGGTCAGGTTTTATTTATTCTGTAGGACTAGAAAGAGTTCAGGATGCATCAATGGGTTACTTTATTACTCCAATGATCAGTATTATTTTAGGTTATTTTTTTTTAAATGAGAAAATAACTAAGCCTAAATTTGCATCTGTATGTTTTATGTTCTTAGGTATATTATTCTTATTTATTAATTTAACTCAATTTCCATTCCTAGTAATTTGGATTGGAACCTCATGGGCAATATATGGATTATTAAGAAAACAAGTTAATGTTAATGCTTCAATTGGCTTACTATACGAGACATTCATAATATCTTTAATATCTATACCATACTTAGTTTATTTATTTTGGCAAAATGAAAATAGTATCTTTAGTATTGATTTGAAGACATCATTATTTTTAATTCTAACAGGAGCTGTAACAATTTTTCCATTATTATTTTTTAATTTGGGCTTAAAATTTATTCAATTAGGTCTTGCTGGAGTTTTATTTTACTTAGCACCAACATTTCATTTTATAACTTCAGTATTTATTCTTAATGAAGAAATTTTACAAATTAAGTTAATATCATTTATAATTATTTGGATAGGAATAATAATTTATATTTATGATAGTTATAAAAAAGAAATTATCTTGAATAATACTCAATAACTAAATTAGGTTCCATAGTTACAGGATAAGGAACATCATGAATTAGAGGTGCTCTTAAAAAACGGCCTTTCAACTCTTTTACATCAACTTCTAAGTATTCTGGAATTTCTCTTTCTTGAGAACTAACTGATTCTACAATTAAGTTAATTTCTTTACTTTTATCTCTTATTGAGATCTCATCTCCATCGCTAACACTATAAGATGGAATGTTAACTCTTTTTCCATTGACCTTTACATGACCATGATTAACTAACTGTCTTGCTGAAAAAATTGTAGGTACAAATTTCATTCTATAGACTGTAGCATCTAATCTTCTTTCTAAAAGTTCAATTAAAATCTGACTTGTATCGCCTTTAATATTGGAAGCTTTTTTAAAAATATTCCTAAATTGTCTTTCAGTTAAATCACCGTAATAAAACTTAAGTTTTTGCTTAGCAAATAACTGATTTCCATAATCTGATAGTTTCTTTCTTTGTCCTTGTACACCATGCTGACCGGGCTTTGAGTTTCTTCTATTAAAAGGGCTTTTAGGTCTCCCCCATAAGTTCACACCTAACCTTCTATCAATTTTATATTTAGCGTTATGTCTTTTTGTCATTAATATGAGGGGTATATAGTGATTTAAAGTACTATGTCAAATTTAATATACTCAATTTTTGGCTTATTTATTAAGTTTTTTAGTAATTCCCCATAATGTCTGCAATTCTTTCTTTGTAAGAGGGATTTTTGTGAAAATACTATAAATATTATTTTTCATACTTTCTTTTTTTTCACTTGGTATAAAAAATTTTTTATTTTCAAGTTTCTCAATCATATAATTTAAGAATTTAGATAATTGATATTTACTAATATTATCTTTTTCAATTGAAATAGAATTAGTTATTTTTAAATTATTCAATTCAAATAATTTATGACTTAAAACAGTAACTGCATGAGAAAGGTTTAATGAATTACTTTTACTACTTGTTTCAATAGTAAAAATAATATCAGATAATCTCAAATCCTCATTTGAAAGTCCTGAATTTTCAGGGCCAAAAAGTATTGCTGTTTTTTTATTAACAGTAATTTTTCTTTTAATGAATTTAAAATCGTTAGTAGAATTTTTTTCCAAATATCTTCTTCTATTCGTTGTAGCCACAACATAAGAAAAATTAGAAAGTGCAATTTCTAAATCATCATAAACTTTAATATTCTTAATAATTTTCGTTGCTTTTTTTGCTGCTTTTATTGATTTATTGTTTAACCATTTATCTCTTGGCGAAACAACAATTAGATCTTTTAAACCAAAGTTGTGCATAACACGAGCAACCATTCCAATATTTTCAGGAAGTTGGGGTCTAACTAAAATTATGCTTGGGTTTTTTGGAGTCAATTTTTATTCTTTAAATCATTTAATAGCTTAAAAGTAATACTATCAAAAATAGCGCTATAAGATGCATCAATAATATTTGGAGATACGCCAATAGTTGTCCAATGTGTATTAGTTGAATCAGATGATTCAATTAAAACTCTTGTGATAGCACCAGTACCTTTTTCTGATGAAAGAATCATAACCTTGTAATCAGTTAACTTTAAATCTTTGAGATTAGGATAATAATCAATTAGGGCTTTTCTTAATGCACTATCAATAGCATTTACTGGACCATTTCCAGTACCCACTGTCATCATATTTGAATCTTTAACTTTTAAAAATACCGTAGCCTCTGCTTCAGTAACAATTTCACCTTTAGCATTCCATCTTCTTTCATCTGTTACTCTAAATTTTTCTAAATTATAAAAATCCTCAAAATGACCAAGATTACGTCTTACTAATAGTTCAAAACTAGCTAAAGCAGTATCAAATGAATATCCTTCTGATTCTTTTTCCTTGATAACCTCTAAGATATTGTTGATTTCATTTTTAGGTAGATCAATATTAATCTTATTTAATTGATTTAATATATTAGATTTTCCTGCCTGATTTGAAATTACTACGTTTCTAGAATTACCAACAATTTCTGGTTTAATATGTTCATATGTTGAAGAATTTTTTTCTATTGCAGATGCATGTAATCCACCTTTATGAGAGAAAGCATGATCTCCAACATATGGAGCATTTTTTCTTGAAGGCATGTTAAGAATATCATTTAATGTTCTAGAAATATGAATTAAATTTTTTAACTTATCTTTAGAAATATTCGTTTTATATTTTGTTTTTAGAACCAAAGATGGAATTAAGGAAATTAAATTAGTATTTCCACATCTTTCTCCTAAACCATTAATTGTTCCCTGTATCTGTCTTGCTCCAGCATTAATAGCTGCTAATGCATTTGCAACTGCATTGTCAGTATCATTGTGAGCATGTATACCAACATTTTGACCTGGTATAACTTTTACTACTTCTGAAACAATATTGTAAATTTCATCTGGAAGAGTTCCTCCATTTGTATCACAAAGCACAACCCATCTTGCACCAGCGTCATACGCTGCTTTAATACAATGCAATGCAAACTCTTTATTCTCTTTAAAGCCATCAAAAAAATGTTCTGCATCAAAAATTGGCTCTTTGTTTTTATTTTTTATTGATTGAATACTATCACTGATCATTTTTAAATTTTCATCTTCAGATATCTCTAAAGCATTTTTTACGTGAAACGATGATGATTTACCTACAATACAAACACAACTTGCGCTTGAATTAATAAGTGCATTTAATCCTGGATCGTTATCTGCACTTCTACCTGGTCTTCTTGTCATACCAAAGGCAGTCAATTTACTTTTTAAAAATTTTGTATTTCTTGAAAAAAAATCATTATCGGTAGGATTTGCTCCCGGCCATCCACCTTCAATGTAATCTATTCCTAAATCGTCAAGATGTTGGGATATATTCATTTTATCACTAACAGAAAAATTAACTCCTGTTGTTTGCTGACCATCTCTAAGTGTGGTATCGAATAAATATACTTTATCTTCCATAATTACTAGATCGCTAATAGAGTATAAATTAAAATTTGCTAGATTTTTCCAAGTTTTTGCAAGATTTCGTCTCTATCAAATAATGGTAGTAGATATTTTAATTCGGGTCCATGAGATTTTCCTGTCAAAATTAACCTCAAAGGCATGAATAAATCTTTTCCTTTAAGCCCAGTTTTTTTGTTAATTTTTGATGTCCAATGATCCCATGTTGTTTCATCAAAAGGATCCTCGGGTAATTCATCAACTGCCGTATTAATAAAACTATCATCAATATTTAAATCTTTAGCATTATTTATTTTTGTAATTACTTCTTCCCATTCTTTAGCTTGATTAACAAATGAAATATTATTTTTAATAAAACGCCAAAAACTCTCTTTTTGAAAATTAGATTTTATATTTTTTAACTTATGACTAATCTCATTATAACTAAATAATTTAATGGTATTTTCATTAAGATTTCTTAAGGATTCAATTGAAAATTTAGCAGAAGATCTAGATAAGCTTTGAATATCAAATTTTTTTACTATTTCATTTAAATCTTTGATTGGATCAATATTACTGCTCGAACCAATAAAAAGAAAATAATTAAGTAAAGATATATTTTCGTATCCTTCGTCTCTAAAATTTTCAATTGAAAGACTTCCAAGTCTTTTGCTAAAACCCTTACCAGTTTCATCAACTAAGAATGGATGATGAGCAAATGATGGAATAGAAGATTCAAGAGCTTTAAAGATTTGAATATGATAAGCAGTATTAGCTATGTGATCTTCCCCTCTAATAATATGTGTAATTTTTTCTTCAATATCATCAATGACTGAAGGTAAATGGTATAACAATGTTCCATCAGCTCTAATTAAAACAGGATCACTCAAATTTTTTGCATCAAATGAAACATCTCCTTTAATGATATCTTTCCAAACAATATTTTCATGATCTAATTTGAATCTCCAATGGGGTTGAATTCCAGATTCTATTTTTTTTTCTACTTCTTCATTACTTAGATTTAATGATGATCTATCATAAATAGGTGGTTTCCCAGATGATAATAAAGATTTTTTCTTTAAAGCTAATTCCTCTTCTGTTTCAAAACATGGATAAAGTCTTTTATTTTGTTTTAGAATTTGGATTTTCTCATTGTAAATATGTTGTCTAGAGGACTGATTAAAAGTATAATTCCAATTTAATCCAAGCCATTTAAGATCATCTTTGATACTTGTCTCAAATTCTTTAGAACTCCTATTGGCATCAGTATCATCAATTCTTAATACAAACTCACCTTGATTTTTTTGACAAAAAATCCAATTCAAAATTGCTGATCTGGCATTACCAATATGTATTTTTCCTGTAGGGCTAGGAGCGAACCTACATTTCATATTATTCTTTAGGAATTTCGCAAACGGGAATAGGCTTCATCTTATGAAGATTTGGCTTTCTAATTTCTTTGTATCTACTGTAGTATTCACTAGACTTATTTTCCATTGCTTCTTCTAATTGCTTATATGAAAGACCAAGCTGGCTTTCATCATTTCTACTATCATCCCATAAACCATCTGTCGGTGCTGCGCTAATAATATCTTTTATAACCCCAATTTCTTCGGCTAATTCCCACACCTCAGTTTTAGTACAATCTGCTATTGGCGATATATCTACACCTCCATCACCATATTTTGTATAAAATCCAACACCAAAATCTTCAACTTTATTTCCAGTACCAACAACTATACCATTATTACTTTGAGCTATTTGGTATAGAGTTACCATTCTTAGTCTTGATCTTGAATTTGCAAAAGCTAACTCACTATCAAAGTTTTGCATCGTATTTTGAAATGTTTTAAAAACATTATCTAGCTCAATTATTTTTGTTTCTACATTTTGGTAATTTTGCTCTAAAAATTCTAAATGTCTTAAACTTAAATCATGTTGTGATGAATTTTGCTTAATAGGCATTGAAACAGCTATAGTTTTTAAACCAGTTTGAGCACATAAGGTGCTTGTAAGAGCTGAGTCAACTCCTCCTGACACTCCTATTACTAGTGTAGTTGGATTATTATTTATAGATTTGGTGTAATCTTTAATCCAATTAGAAATGTATACGATTTTATCTTTTGAATTCATAATTGATATATATAAATATAAATTTACAAATTTGAAGATTGCTTTGAGAGCAATTTTTCTTCTTTTAAAAAATCTGATAATAAAAAAGCCAATTCTAGAGACTGCGAGGCATTTAGTCTCGGATCACAATATGTATGATATCTATTTTTTAGATCTTCATCTGTTATTTCTTGAAGACCTCCCATACATTCTGTAACATCTTGACCAGTCATTTCTAAATGGACGCCGCCTGGATATGTTCCTTCGCTTCTGTGAATTTGAAAAAATTGCTGAATTTCAGAAATTATATCTTTTAATGGCCTAGTTTTAAAACCCGTGTTAGATTTGATAGTATTTCCATGCATGGGGTCACAAGTCCAAACAACATTTTTACCAGCTGAATTAACTGATCTAATTATTTTTGGAAGTATTCCACTAACTTTTTCATGACCCATTCTACATATCAGCGTTATTTTTCCAGCTTCATTATTTGGATTCAACACATCTAATATCTTTAATAGTTCTTCTGTCTTTGTGCTTGGACCCACTTTAATACCTATAGGGTTCTCAATACCTCTTAAAAATTCAATATGTGCTCCATCAAGTTGTCGTGTTCTATCACCTACCCACAACATGTGAGCTGAAACATCGTACCACTTACCTGAAGTACTATCTATTCTTGTTAATGCTTCCTCATATTGAAGAAGTAAAGCTTCATGACTTGTAAAGAAGTCTGTTTCATTTAATTGTCTTACACTGTTTCCATTTATTCCACATGCCTCCATAAAAGATAAGCATTCGTCAATTCTAGAAGATATCTCTCTAAATTTAGCAGCATTCTCACCTTTAACAAAATTTAGGTTCCATTGATGTATTTTATTTAAATTGGCAAAACCGCCCTGAGAAAAAGCTCTTAAAAGATTAAGTGTAGATGCAGACTGATTGTAGGCCTGAATTAATCTATCTGGATTAGGATCTCTGTCTTTTTGATTGAAGTCTATCCCATTAATTATATCGCCTTTATAAGACTCAAGTTCTAAATCATTAATAACTTCTGTAGCAGATGATCTTGGCTTTGCAAACTGTCCAGCAATTCTTCCTACTTTAACAATTGGACAAGAAGCGCCAAACGTTAATACAACAGCCATTTGTAAAATAACTTTAAATGTATCTCTAATATTATCTGGATGAAAATCTGCAAAACTTTCTGCACAATCTCCACCTTGTAATAAAAAAGCATTTCCGTTTGAAACTTCTCCAAGTTTCTTTTTTAATAGTCTCGCTTCTCCAGCAAAAACTAAAGGTGGATATTTGGAAATTTCATTTAGAGTTTTATTTAGATGATCTTCATTCTGATAGTTAGGCATATGAAGAGCATTTTTATTTCTCCAACTATTTGGTGACCATTTATTGCTCATAATTTGAAAAGGCTCATAAACCCTAATATATCTTGAAACAAGGGTTATTATTTAGATCTTTTATTTCTTAGAATTTTTAAGGCTGATCTTTCAATAGCAAGTGAATTTTTGGGAATATTTTCAGTGATAACACTACCTGCGCCAATTCTAGATTTAGACTCAATTACAACTGGAGCAATGAGTGATGTGTTTGAACCTATAAATACATTATCTTTTATTATCGTTTTGTGTTTTTTCTTTCCATCATAGTTACAAGTTATTGTGCCAGCACCTATATTCACATTATTTCCTATTTCTGAATCTCCAACATATGAAAGATGTGCAATAGAAACATTATTTCCAATTTTAGAATTTTTAATTTCAACAAAGTTACCAATTTTTGATTTTTTTCCAATTTTTGTTTTTGGTCTTAATCTAGCATTTGGACCTATATGTGAATTTTCATCTATTGTAACCTCTTCTAAGTATGAATTACTTTTAATTATTGAACCTTTTTTTATAATTGTTTTTTTCTTTATTGTAACATTGCTTTCAATTGTAACAGTAGGTTCAATTTTGGTGTCATAGCTTAAATAACAAGTATTGGGTTTTAAAAAATTAACTCCATTTTTAATAAAATTTTTTACGTATTTTTTTTGTAAGATATTTTGTACAACATTAAAATCTTCCAATGTATTTATGCCCAACATCGTTTCTTTGTTGCACTCAATATAATTGATAGGAATATTTTTTTTTGAAAAAATTTTGCATATATCAGGAAGATATCTTTCTTTTTTAATTTTATTTTCTTTAATATTTTTTAAATTATCAAATAATAATTTAGTATTTGCTATCAAAATACCAGAATTACATAAATTGATTTTTTTTTGTTCAGGTTTTAAATTTATTTGCTCAATTATTTCTTCAACGTAGTTGTTATTTAATAATAATCTACCATAACCATGTGGCTCTGAAGTATTAAATGCAATTAATGAAGCTTTCGCTTTACTTTTTTTAAATTTACTTACTAGTTTTCTTATATCTTTAATTTCAACTAAAGGTGTATCACCAAATAAAATTAAAATATTTTTTGATTTAACATATTTTTTAACTTGCTCAATTGCATCAGCGGTTCCTTTTTGTTTTTTTTGAACAACTAACTTTGAGGTATTTAATATTAACTTTAATTCTTCTTTATTTTTTTCATTAGATACAACTAATATATTTTTACCAGATATTTTTTTTGCAATATTAAAAATATGTGAAACAATTGGTAACCCGCATAATGGATAAAGAAGCTTTGATTTACTTGCTTTAAATCTCGTACTATTGCCTGCAGCAAGTATAACAGTTGTAATATCAGACATTAAGTTAGAAATTTCTTAAAATTTCGTTTCCAACATTAATTATTTCTTTTGAAGCATCTGATGTAACACTTATATCTACTACACCCCTTCCAACTGAGAATGTTTCTGCAAATAATACTTTGCTAGACAGTCGGGAGCGAGCAATTTTAGCACCAGCATATCTTAAACGCAAAATCATTGCGTCAGTTAATTTTGCTCTCGGCATCACTCTATTAAGAATAATTATTGGATTTTTTCTTTCTTGTTTTGCAATTTTTAAAAAAGGAAGTGTAGCCATTAAGTCTACTGGACTTGGTTGTACTGGAACAAATACCCTATCAGAAGCTTTTACAACCTGCATTGTTTCAAAAGTTATAGATGGAGGGCTATCAATTATTATAAAGTCGTACTTTCTTTTTATGGCTTTAATTTCGTCTATTAAATTCCTTATATCAAAATTTAATTGAGTTATTCCAATATCATCTTCACCATAATAAGATTTTCTTGCTTCAAGCCAATATGATAGACTTTTTTGTGCATCAGCATCTATAACAGCTACTTTGTAACCACTATTGCTCCACAAAACTGATAAATTTGCTGAAAGAGTCGATTTACCTGAACCACCTTTTTGATTCGAAAATGCTATAACTTTTCCCATATACAAGTATTGATAATAACTATTTTAAAGATAGATGGAAACATTTTATAAAAAAATATGAAAAAAAATAAGTTAGATATTGCAAAAAATTTATTAAGCAGTGGAGAACTTGTAATATTTCCCACAGAAACAGTATTTGGTCTTGGAGCAGATGCAACAAATGATGAGGCTGTAAAATCTATTTTTAAAGTAAAAAAAAGACCACGAAGTAATCCAATTATCTGTCACTTTAAAAGTATTAAACAAATAGAAAAATATTTTATTTTAAATAAATTTGAAAAAAAATTAGGTTCAAAATTCTGGCCTGGTCCTTTGACAATAATATTAAAAAAAAAGAAAAATTCTAAAATATCAAAATTAGTCTCTAACAACTCAACTTTAGTTGGCTGCAGAATTCCAGGTAATAAGTTGGCTAAAAAATTAATTACTTTATTTGAACTACCTATTGCAGCCCCTAGTGCTAATCTGTCAGAAAGAACTTCCGTAACCAATATTATGGATATCGATCCTATTCTAGTAAAAAAAATATTTGTTTTAAAAGATAAACAGTCTTCTCATGGACTAGAGTCCACAGTTGTTAGAATTGATACCAATAATGAAATTGAAGTATTAAGATATGGCAGCATAACTGTTGAAGAGCTAAATAAATATGCAAAAGTAAAAATTAAAAAGAAATCATCTATTTCTCCTGGTAATTTAAAAAAACATTACTCAACTTTAAAGCCAATAAGAATGAATGCTAAGAGAATACTAAAAAATGAAGGTTTATTAAATTTTGGCAATAATAAATTAAAGTCTAAAATAATTAATTTAAATTTGAGTAATAAAAAAAATTTAAATGAAGCAGCAAAAAATTTTTATCATTATCTTCATAAATTAGATCAAAGTAGATGCAAAAAAATTGCTGTAGTAAAAATACCTGATAAAGGGCTTGGCAAAACTATAAATGACAGATTAAGAAGAGCAATTAAGTAATTACAATCTATTTAAATAATCCATTAACCTATAATATATAATGGCTGAAGAATACAATGGTCTTCTAAACATGTTGCCACCTGGAATTTTAAAATGATTAATTTGCTCAAACATATCAAAATTATTTGATTTATTTAAAATTTTTTCAGCTACCATTTTTCCTCCCATAATACTCATAGCTAACCCATGCCCAGAGTAAGCATGCGCATAATATAACTTTTGATTCATTATAGTTCCAAAAATAGGCAATCTATTGATCGATATTGCCAAGGTACCTCCCCAAGAAAATTCAATTTTAAATTTTTTTAATTCAGGAAAAACTTTATACATTCGTTTAGAGACAAAACTCTTTGCATCTTTTACAAAATGAGATGTAATTGTTTCAGGTCCTCCAAAAAGAAGTCTGTAGTCTTCTGAAAATCTATAATAATCAATCATAAATCTAGAATCTATTACGCCACAATTTCTTTTGATTAATTTACTTGCCAGATCTTTTCCGAGAGGTTCTGTTGCAATAATATAATTATTTATAGGCATAAAATAATTTCTCTTTGATCCTAAAAGATTGTCAAGATAACCATTGCAACCAATAATTACTTTCTTTGCTTTAATAATATTTTTTCCAGAGTGAATTATAACTTCTTTTTGATTATCAAGAATTTTATCAGCCGGAGAATTTTCATATATATTTATACCATTTGCTAAACACTGTTCTGCTAAACCATATGTCAGTTTTAATGGGTTTAAATGATAAGAATCCTTTAAAAGCATTCCAGAAAAATATCTGTCACTATTAACTTCATCTCTTATTGAATTGTGGTCAAAGTATTCATAATTATTATAATTATAATTCTTCTGCATATGCTCAATTTCATCTTGAAAATATTTATAATCTTTTTTTGTGTTGCCTACATGAAGAACACCTTGTCTAAGCGCACAGTCAATTTTGTATTTTTCAATTAAATTAACTACATTTGAAACAGCATCTAATCCAACTTTCCAAAAAAATTTTGCTTTTTCAATACCAAATTTTTTTTCTAAGTAGAATTGATCTTTTCTCATTCCAATTCCTAGTTGACCACCATTCCTACCAGAAGCACCAGATCCAACTTTATTTGCTTCCAAAATCATTATTGATAAACCTTGATTAGATAAATTTAATGCTGAAGAAATACCTGTTAAACCACCTCCAATAATACATACATCAGTTGAAATATTCTCATTTAATTTACTTTGATTAGAAAAATTAGGTGCTGAAAATTTATAAAAACTCTCTTTTTCATTATCATGTTGATTAAAGGTCCTTTTTTTTGTAGTAAACATTAACTTATCTTTAATGGTTTAATAATAATTAGTAAACAAACAGTCTCAATATGATTGAAAAATTTCAAAATTGGTTTCATGAAAACTCTATTACAGAAGTTGAATGTTTAGTTCCAGATCTTGGAGGTATAGCAAGAGGAAAAATTTTACCAACTAATAAATTTTTAAAAGGACTTGAAGATGAAAGTCACAGATTACCTCAGTCAACTTTTATTCAAACCATATCAGGAGATTATGCAACTGAAGACTCTGCCGGTGCTTTACCAAGAAGTGTTTACAATCCAACTGACATTGATGTAATTTTAAAACCAGATTTTGATACAATGAGAGTAGTGCCATGGTACGACGACCCTACTGCACAAATTATTTGTGATGCAATAAATCTTAACGGAGATGATGTTATAAATTCTAGCAGGAATGCTCTAAAAAATATTCTTAAACTTTATAAAAAAGATAAATTAACTCCAATTGTTTCACCAGAGTTAGAATTTTATTTAGTGAAACCTAATGCTGACTCAGACTACCCCCTTGAAGTGCCAGTGGGTCAATCAGGTAGACAAGAAACAGGTAAGCAAGCCTTAGGTATAGATGCTGTTAACGAATTTGATCATCTTTTTGAAGATGTATATAATTATTGTGAAGCACAAAATATTGAAATTGATACTATTAATCATGAATCTGGTTCAGCTCAGATGGAAATTAATTTTCAACATGGTGATCCTTTAGATCTAGCAGACCAGGTATTTTTATTTAAACGAACTCTAAGACAGTCAGCTTTGAAACATAAACTTCATGCAACATTTATGGCAAAACCTATGGAGAACCAACCTGGTAGTGCAATGCACATACATCAATCAATATATAATGAAAAAAATAAAAATATTTTTTTTAATCAATCAACTAAAATTTCAAAAAAAATGAAAAACTATTTAGGTGGTTTGGAAAAATATACTCCGTTATTAATGCCAATATACGCTCCAAATATAAATTCATTTAGAAGATTGTTTGCAACTTGGGGTGCTCCTAAAAATGTTAAATGGGGTATAGGTAATAGAAGTTGTGGTTTTAGAATTCCATCAATTGAGGAAAGGAATATACGTATTGAAAATAGAATTCCAGGATCTGATACAAATCCATATCTAGTTTTTGCAGCTAATTTAGCTTCAGGATATTTAGGAATGAAAAACAATTTAAAACCAAATCCAGAAACTAAAGATAGTGCATTTAAAGATAAAAATTCTAATCTTCCTAAAAATATGGATGAATCGTTAACTCTCTTTGAAAATGATGAAGATATAAAATCCATATTTAATGAAAAATTTGTAAGGTCGATTGCTGCAATAAGAAGAGTTGAGTATCAAGCTTATTTATCAGTAATAAGTTCTTGGGAGCGAGAATATTTATTACTTAATGTTTAAATTTTTTATTAAAATAAAAATAAAATAAACCAATTATTATTAAAGCAAACATTAAAATTGCTGATAATGCGTTTACTTCAGGACTCAACCCTAATCTAACTTTAGAAAAAACTACAATTGGCAATGTGTTAGCTCCAGGCCCAGTAGTAAAACTCGCAACAACTAGATCATCTAAAGAAATTGTAAACGCTAATAACCAACCAGCAATAATAGAAGGTAAAATTATTGGTAAAGTTATTTTATATAGTACCTTGGTATAATTATAGCCTAGATCCATCGCAGCTTCCTCAATATTTTTGTTAAAGTCAGTTAATCTTGCTTGAATAATAATTGCGACAAATGCAATACAAAAAGTAACGTGCGATATAAAAATAGTTAATTGTCCTCTAGATGATGGAAATCCAATTACATTATTTAAGCTTATAAAAAAAAGCAGCATTGATAGACCTAAAATTAATTCTGGTAAAACCAAAGGTGTTGAAGAAAGAAAAATATAAAATGATTTAAAAGGAATTTTTCTTATTCTTACAAGTGAATATCCAATCATAACTCCTAAAATTGTAGCAAAAGTTGCAGACAAGGCTGCAATTTTAATACTAATAATAAATGCCTCAATTATTTGTTCATTATTAAATAATTCATTGTACCATCTTAAAGAAAATCCTTTCCAAACCATTACTCTCTTATTTTCATTAAATGAGTAAAAAATTAAAACTAAAATTGGGAAATATAAAAAAAATAAACCTAAAAAAATAACTGTACTTTTAATTAAACTAGATTTCATTTTTTTGACTCCAACGAGAATAAAGTATTTGAAAAATAACAATTGGCAAAACTAAAATAATAATTCCACTAAAAGCTAAAGCACTAGCACCTGGCCAATTTCTATTAACAAAGAATTCCTCCCATAATATTTTTCCATAATACAATCTATCACTACCGCCTAACATTTCAGGTATAATAAATTCTCCAACAACAGGTATAAAAACTAATAAAGATCCAGCAACAATTCCTGGAACAGACAAAGGAAGTATAACTTTAAAAAAAGTTTTAATACGATTTAGTCCTAAATCTTTAGATGCTTCAATTAAATTTAAATCAAATTTATTTAAGTATCCATAAAGTGGTAAAATCATCAAAGGTAAATAAGTGTATACAATTCCCATGATAACAGCGTATTGATTGTATAATAACTGAAGTGGCTCTGATGTTATGCCTAGGTTTAGAAGTATTACATTTAAAATTCCATTATTCTGTAAAATTATTTTCCATGCATATACTCTTAATAAAAATGATGACCAAAATGGAATAACTACTAAAACTAATAGGATATTTCTTAATCTGATATTTGAAGTCGCAATATAAAAGGCTAATGGGAACCCAATAAGTAAACAAAAAAAAGTAGATATTAGAGCTAGAATCAAAGAGTTTACAAAAGATCCAATGTAGTAATAATCACTAAATATATAAACATAGTTTTCAAATGTGGTATTGATCTTAAATCCATTATCAAAAAGAAAAATATCTTGATAAGGAGGCATCCCCCATTCTGATACCGAAATTGATATTTTAAAAATTATAGCTAATGGAATAAAAAAAAATAGAACAAGCCAAAAATAAGGACTAAAAACAAAATATTTTTCAAATAATTTATTTTTCAATTAATCCTCTAAAATCTTAATAGATTCACTTTCCCAACTACAATTGACTTTTTCTCCTTTTGGGAAATTATAATTTGAGTTGGAGTTAAAATTCTGATCTAAAACTGAAATTATCATATTATTAATTTTAATTTCATATCGAGTAAAGCTTCCTAAATATGATTTTTCTAAAATTTCTCCACTAAAGGAATTAAATGAACTTGTTTTCAAATTATTTATTGATTGTATTTTTATTTTCTCTGGTCTTAGTAAAATATTAGTTTTTATTTTTTTTAATTCTTTGTTTAATTTGAAATTTATACCCAAATCATCTGAATAAAAACTTTCATCTTTTTTATAAATTTTAATAATATTTGCAATTCCTATAAAATTGGCAGCATAAAGACTTTTAGGATTTTCATAAATCTCTTCAGGGCTAGAACATTCCAAAATAAGACCATTCTTCATTATTGCCATTCTATCAGATAAGGACATTGCTTCTTCCTGATCATGGGTGACGAAAACAAATGTAATTTTTAGTTTCTTTTGGAGTGTTGTTAACTCTAATTGTGTTTTTGATCTTAGTTTTTTATCTAGTGCTGCAAGAGGCTCATCTAATAATAATAACTTAGGTTTTTTTATTAAGCACCTTCCAAGGGCAACTCGTTGTTGCTCTCCCCCTGATAATTGCTTAATTCTTCTATTTAATAAATTTTCAATAGATAGAAGTTCGGCAATATTTCTTACGTTTATTTCAATTTCTTTTTGGGTAAAATTTTCTTTTATTCCAAAAGCTAAATTATTAAATACGTTTAAGTGAGGAAATAGAGCATACGATTGAAACATATAATTTAATGGTCTTTCAAAAGGTTCAAGATTTGTTATGTCCGTTCCGTCGAGTATTACACGTCCTGTATCTGGCTTCTCAAATCCACCTAGTATTCTTAGTAAGGTAGTTTTGCCTGAACCCGATGATCCTAAGAGGCCAAAAAATTCAGATTTTGAAATATTTAAATTAATATTTTCTAAAACTTTGTTATCTCCAAAGGATTTAGAAATATTTTCAATTACAAGAAAATTATTATCCATCTTAAATCAGCACTAATATTAATATATTAGTGCTGAAATGAAGTATATTTTTTAATTTGCTTTAAATTTATTAAAATATTTAGTTGATAATTTAGATTTTTTCGGAGAGTCTGCAGTATCAGCAAAAAGCATACTTAAAGTTGCTTCATCTGGATAAATAGCAGGATCTTCAAAAATTTCAGGATCAACTAGTTCATTGGCTGCTTTATTTGGATTTGAATACCAAACGTAATTTGTAATATCAGCAGCAACTTGCGGTCTTAAAATATAATTTATAAATTTGTGCGCATTCTCAACATTTTTTGCATCAGCTGGAATAGCCATCATATCAAACCATATTACAGTTCCTTCAGATGGAATTGAGTACCAAGCTTCTACTCCATCTGCAGCTTCATCTGCAGCTAGAAAAACATCACCTGACCAACCCATAGTTAAACAGATCTCTCCATTTGCTAAATCATCGATATATTGAGAAGAATCAAAATATCTTATGTAAGGTCTTATTTGCTGTAACATTTCAAGAGCAACCTCATAATCTTTCTCATCCTCTGTATAAGGATCTTTTCCAACGTATTTTAAAGCGATTTCCATAACCTCTGTAGGAGCATCCAACATTGCGATTCCACAATCTGCATATTTTGATGCAATAGCTGGATCAAACAAAATGCTCCAACTTGTAATATCATTTTCATCAACTTTATCAGTATTATAGCCAATACCTGTAGTACCATACATATAATTTATCGAGTATTGACCTCCTGGATCATGTGCATCAATTTTTGCTAGTACATCGGGATCTAAATTACCAATGTTTGAAAGTTGAGCCTTATCAAGTTTTTGAAAAACTCCAGCCTTGATTTGATTTTCTAAAAAAGAACCTGAAGGCACCACAATATCATAACCTGAACCACCAGCTAAAAGTTTAGCTTCAAGAACCTCATTTGAATCAAAAACATCATAAGTTACATCAATGCCAAATTCATTTTCAAAATTTTCAATAGTATCTTCGGCAATATAATCAGACCAATTGTAAATAAATAATTCTTCTTTAGCCTGAGCTGAAAAAGAAATTAAAACTAATAGAGATATAAAATACTTAAGCATTATTCCCCTCCTAAATAAAAATTACATTAAATAAAATAAATTAAAAATCGAGAATTTTTTTATATAGATCGGGCCTTCTGTCTCTAAAGTTACCCCATAATTTTCTATATTCTCTTGAAATTAACAAGTCTAAAGTCGCAGTTATTATTCCCTCATCCTTATCATTCATACGATTTATTACATTTCCAAGATGATCCAATATAAATGAATTACCATAAAAATTTAATTCAATATCTGCTTCGACCTCCTTCCCTATTCTATTTGAAGTTATTATAGGGACTTGATTTGCAGCAGCATGTCCTACCATTGTATTAATCCAATGATCTTTTGAATTTAATTCAGGCATGTGTGGCTCAGAACCAATTGCTGATGGATATAAAATTAAATCTGCACCTTTCAACGTTAGTATTCTTGCACATTCAGGAAACCACTGATCCCAACAAATTGCACAGCCAACTTTTGCTAGAGGGGTGTCAAAAACCATAAAACCTGTGTTGCCTTTTTCAAAATAATACTTTTCATTATATCCAGGCCCTTCAGGGATGTGGGATTTATTATAGACTTCACTTATTTTACCTAATGAATCAATCATAACTAAAGAGTTAAAAAATTTATTTTCCTTTTTTTGAAAAAAACTAATTGGTAATGAAATTTTTTTATTTTTACAAATATTAGATAATTTTTCAAACATTGGATTAGAAGGAAAATCAATTGCAAGATTAAAAAATTTATCATTTTTTGTTGAACAAAAATAATAATCTTGAAATAATTCTTGCAGAAGTAAAATATCAACATTTTCATTTGATGCTTTTTCAACTAAATTAATTGCTTTATTTAAATTAGCATCAAAGTCTCCTTTAATAGCCTTAAATTGTGATGTTGCTACTTTTACTTTCATATTTTTGGTACATTCATTGTTATACAATGAATATTTCCACCACCATAATTTATATTTTCTGTTTCCAACATCATAATTTCTCGATTGGGGAATAACTTTTCAAAAATTAATTTTACCTCATTATCTTCCTTAACATTGAATTTAGGTAAGATAATTTTATTTTTACTGAAATAGAAATTTATATATGAGCTAATAATATTCTTATTATTAATCTTTTTTCTTGTAGGTAAAGGAACTTCAATTAAATCAAATGTCTGATTAGTATCTCTAAAAAATTTAATAAGATCAGCTTTGTTTTTTTTTAATATTTCATAATTAGGATCTAATTTGTGAGTTGTGGCAATTAAATATTGATTTTTTCCTATCGGGCATAATAAATTATCAACATGACCATCTGTATCATCCTCCATTAGTCCATTTTCAAATAAAAAAATATAATTTAAGTCAAACAAGAACTTTAATTCTTTAATAATATATTCACTATTATGTTTTTGTTTTCTATTTTTATTAAATATTACATTTTTAGTGCTAAATAAATTTTTTTTATCATCATAAGTTATTGCTCCTCCTTCAATAACTAAGTCAGAAATTTTTGTTGGGATATTTAAATAGTTTGAAATAAATTTTGATATTTTATTATCATTTAAATAATCTGGATACTTTCCATATCCATTAAATTCAAAGCTAATTGATTTTAATTTTTCATTTTCGTTATAAAAAATTGGTGCAATATCTCGCATCCAAGAATCATCTAATTTACATTCTATAATATCTATATTTTTATGATCAGTTTTATTTTGAATTTCATTAATGTCTTCTTTATTTGACAAAACAATAACATGCTCAGTTTTTGCAATTTCATTAATTACATTTGCAACTTCATCTCTAGCCTTATTAATAATTTTACCATATAGATCTTTATTACATGGCCAAGCAATCAAACAATATTGGTGTTCATGCCATTCAGGAATTAGTTTCATAAAATTTAAAAATATGTATAATTATTTCATGTCTAAAGATGAAGTAAAATTCACTGAAATGAAACATGGTGATAAAGAGGATTATGAACTTCTTGCTAATTTTGAAGATAAATTTATTGAAGGTACAGCTGATAGAATAGTTAGAGTACTAGAAAGTTTAGACAATTCTTTAGGTGGCTATAAGGTATCTAGATTAGAGCACTCTCTTCAAACTGCATCAAGAGCGTTACGTGAACAAGCTTCTGAAGAAATGGTGGTGGCTTCTTTATTGCATGATATAGGTGATGAAATTGCACCTCTTAATCATTCTGAACTTGCCGCTGCAGTATTAAAACCTTTTGTTTCTGAAAAAACAAGATGGATTGTAGAACAACACGGTTTGTTTCAAGCCTACTACTATAATCATTATTATGGAAAAGATAGAAATCTAAGAGATAAATTCAAAGGTCATGAATTCTTTAAAGACACTATAGATTTTTGTGAAAGATGGGATCAAGCATCATTTGATCCAAATTATGATACAATTCCTCTAAAAGAATTTGTTCCAATGGTTCAAAGAATATTTAATAGAACACCTTATAGAAATTTATAATTATTTTTTTAACTTGTTGATTAGAGTAAGGTTACCTGGATCAAAGTTATTTTTATTTTCTTGAATAAATTTATCTATATCTTTTTGCTTTTCTAATTCTAATTCAGAAACTTTTCTAATATTTAAATCAACATATAAAGAACAAACCTCTGTTGTTGCTGCTCTGTAACCTTCAAGCTTATGTGTCATTTCTAATTTATAAATTAATCTTTTTTTATCCCTATCAAGAAATAACAAATTAATATCTACTTCATCACCCTCTTTCACTTCTTTGTCATAAGTTGTGTGTGACTCTACGGCAAAAGTAGTTTTCTTCTCTGTTTTTGCAGAATTTTCACCCATATTAAATTTTTGTAAAAGAACTTCCCATCCAGCATCAAAAAGATGAATATAAAATGCCAAATTCATATGACCATTGTAATCGGTCCATTCTTTTTTTACTCTTCCTGAATTTAAATATATCTTCATTGTTTTTCTTTATTAATTCAAAAAATATAGTAGTTTAAAATAATGAATAATGAAGTAATAATTTCGTGTGCTGTAACAGGGTCTGGTGATACAGCAGGTAAACATCCTGAATTACCTATAACACCAAAACAAATTGCTGATGCTTCAATTGAAGCTGCCAAAGCGGGTGCAGCAATAGCTCATGTACATGTAAGAGAACCTGATGGCAAACCTTCTAGGAATTTAAGTTATTATAAAGAAGTGGCTGATAGAATTCGCTCTTCTGATACTGATGTAGTTTTAAATTTTACAACAGGTATGGGTGGTGATTTTGAAGTTGGAACAGGTAAAGATCCTTTAAATCCCGTGGGAGCAAATACAGATATGATCGATGCATTAAGCAGATTAGAACATGTTGAAGAGTTATTGCCTGAAATTTGTACTTTAGACTGTGGATCACTAAATTTTGGTGACTCAAACATGACATTTATTCATACACCGATACAACTAAGAACTGCAGCAAAAAAAATGCAGGAGCTTGGAGTGAAACCAGAAATGGAAGCTTTTGAAATGGGTCATTTATGGTTTGCTAACCAACTTTATAAAGAAGGTTTAATTGATGATCCTCCTTTTTATCAAATATGCCTTGGTATACCTTGGGGATCACCTGCAACAACCAGCGCAATGAAAGCTATGGCTGAAATGGTACCTTCTGAGGGTGTTTGGTCTGGGTTTGGAATAGGAAGATCACAAATGCCTATGGCTGCACAGGCAGTTATTTTGGGAGGAAATGTTCGTGTGGGACTTGAAGACAATCTTTATTTAAAAAAAGGAGTTTTTGCATCAAATGCACAGTTGGTTGAAAAGGCAAGATGTATTGTTGAAGATATGGGGGCTTCTATTTTATCCCCTCAACAGACTAGAGAGAAATTAAAACTAAAAAAACATTTTTAATTTGAAAAATATTGCTGTCATTGGAACTGGTGTAATTGGTACCGGCTGGATACTTAGATTTCTAGCTAATGGTATAAGAGTCAAAGCATTTGATAAAAATTCTCAGCAATTACATTTTCTAAAAGAAGAAATAACAAGAACAAACTTAATTATAAAGAAATTATATAATACAAAAATCAATTTCAAAAATTTGGAAATCGTATACAGTATTGAAGAAGCAGTAAAAAATGCAGATTTAATTCAGGAAAATGTATCCGAACGATTAACTTTAAAAAAAGATGTTATAAAAAATATAAGTAAATATTCACCCTCAAATTCAATAATTGCTTCAAGTTCATCTGGTTTACTTCCATCAGATTTACAATCAAAATGTATTAATCCAAAAAGGTTAATCATAGCTCATCCATTTAACCCTGTATATATTCTCCCTTTGGTTGAAATTGTAAAAGGTAAAAAAACTACAAATTTATATTTTAATAAAGCAAAAAAATTTTATCAAAAAATTAAAATGAAAACATTATTGGTAGAAAAAGAATTACCGGGCTTTTTATCTGATAGATTGCAAGAAGCTTTGTGGAGAGAGGGTTTACATATTATAAATGATGGATATGCTTCAACAAAAGATTTAGATGAAGCAATAACTTATGGTCCTGGTATGAGATGGGCTCTAATGGGAACTTTTTTGACATTTCACTTAGCGGGAGGAGAAATGGGTATGAAACATATGCTAGATCAGTTTGGACCAGCATTGAAGCTTCCATGGACTAAACTCAAATCTCCAAAACTAACAAAAAAACTTAAAGAAAAAATCATTAATGGCACAAAAAAACAATCAAAGAATCATTCTATAAAAGATTTAAGTAACATAAGAGATAATTTCTTAATAGATTTGCTAGAATTAAAGAAAAAATATAAATTATAATTATGACAATAATCTCAAAATATGTAGCTTTAAAAAATTATATACCAACTGGGTTACCTAAAGAAGAAGATTTTGAAATTAAATCTAAAACTTTAGAATTAGATGAAACAAATAATATTCATGTTCTTAATTCATGGATATCTGTTGATCCGTATATGAGAGCAAGGATGACAGAACGTAAAAATTATAAACCACCCTTTTTACTAGGCGAGGAAATGGAAGGATATGCAATTGGGTCAGTCCAAAAATCAAAAGATTCACAATTTAAAGAAGGAGATGTTGTTTTCAGTAATTTTGGAATGAGAGATAACTTCGTTTGCAAAGGCGGTGATTTAAAAAAAATAAAAAATTCCAATCTTCCATTGCAAACTTATCTTGGGCCTTTAGGAATGACAGGGCAAACTGCATATATTGGTCTTTTTAATCATGGGAATATACAAAAGGGACAAAGTATTCTTGTATCTTCAGCAGGTGGAAGTGTTGGTTCAACAGTTTGTCAAATTGCAAAAAATTTAGGATGCAAAGTATATGCTAGTACTGGATCAGATGAAAAAGTTGATTGGTTAAAAAATGAATTAAATGTTGATGTAGCATTTAATTATAAAAAAATTGATAACCTTGTTGTTAACTTAAAAGAAATTTGTCCTGAAGGATTTGACTTATACTTTGATAATGTAGGAGGTGATTTTTTAGAGTCTGCAATTTTTCGAATGAAAAATTTTGGAAGAATTATTATTTGTGGAAGAATATCTCAAATGAATTCAACTTCTACACCTGCTGGACTAAAAAATATGGCTCACGTATTAGTAAAAAGATTAACTATAAAAGGTTTTTTAATTTTTGATCATGAAAATGATAATGAGCCTTTTGAAACTGATATGCGAAATTGGCTATCTGAAGGAAAAATAAAGTTTAAAGAAACAATTTATGAAAATATAGAAAATGCTCCAAAAGCATTTATAGATCTACTGAATGGTAAAAATTTAGGTAAAATGTTAGTTAAAATTTAGCTAAATTGTAACGTATGGTGATGTCCCTCTATATTTAATATCTAATTTAAGTTCTTTATCAATTGGAGGAAAAGCTCTTTGCTGACATTCCACTCTAGGACATATCCTACAAGAAACTCCAATTGGCATTTGTAATTTTTTATTATTTAGATCAATTCCTTCAGAATAAATTAGATCTTTAGCGTATTTCATATCACAACCTAAACCAATCGAAACAAAGCTTTTAGGCATTCCATGTTTTTCAATTCCTTTCTCAAAAGCTCTTGCGATACAAAAATATACTCGTCCATCTGGCATTTTAGATATTTGAGGATGAATTTTTCCAGGATTTAAAAAAGCAGTATAAACATTCCATCTAGGACAAGAACCTCCATGTCTTGGTATATGAATACCAGATAAAGAAAATCGCTTTGAGACATTTCCAGCAATATCTGTTTTTAAAAAATGAAATGGCACTCCTTCGTTTCCAGGTCTTTGAAGATTTGTTAATCTATGTGTAACTTGTTCAAAACTACAAGCATAATGATGCATCAAAATTTCTACATCATATTTATGTAATTTAGCACTCTTTAAAAAATCGTTATAAGGCATCATAAAAGCAGCAGCATAATAATTTAGTAAAGAGAGTTTAAGCAAAGGTTCGACTTCTTCTGATTCGACGTTATTATCTTTAATAACTTTATTGATAACATCATTAGCCTCTAAATAAGCAACTTGTGATGCTAAATGAAAGTTTCTTGATGTATAAGTTAACATTTCAGAAAGATAAAAAATCTTTGAATTTTCATCAAATCTTTTAACTATTTTTTCATCTTCGTTTATGGTTACTATTTTAACTTCAATTCCATGTTTTGCTTTAAGATAAAGTGATAATTTAGATCCAGAACCAATGTTAGGTCCAGTTTCAAGACCTATTTCTTTTCTTAGATTTTCAGAACTTACTTCTAAATCATGGAAGTAATTTTTATTTTCTTGAAGAATATCTGAAACGATTTCTACAGGTAGTCTTGTTGGTTTTTCAATTTGATTTGCATTGACATCCATCGTTTCAAGTCGATTTTGCATATCTTCTTTAAAACTTTTAAAAGAATCATTTATTGTCAGCAATGCTTTAGCTATGTTAGGATTTGAACCAATAAAGTCACTTGTGTCGTGATTGGTTATCTTTAAATCATCAAAAATCTCATTGCTTAAAACATCCATTACGTCTGAAAGAAGTCGTTTGCTAGATTCTGTTGAGAAGTCTTTAATTGATAAATCTAATTTATCAGCTGCTTTAATTAGTAAGGAAAGTGGTATTTTTCTTTTTCCACTTTCAATTAAATTTAAATAACTAGGAGATATGCCAATAGTTTTTGATAATTCAGCTTGTGAAAAACCTTTACTTATCCTTTGTTTTTTTAACCTTGGGCCAAAATTTATGTCAGATTCAATATTCATTTACAAAATTTACAAAAATAATAAATTCAAAGTAATTTTCTTTACATTAAAACTAAGAAAAACTCTAGTTTTTTTTTATTTTATTATGTATTTGTAAAATCTGTAAATATGAACAGTAAATTAACAGAAAATATTAATAACCAAAAAGAAAGCCTAGAGCAGAGTTCTATTGAGAAGAAGGTTCTTGAAGGATCTATAGACTCAAATTATGACCTTAATCTTGCTGATGGTATCGAAGCATACTACAGCGAAAGATACGGTTGGACTCTTAGAAGAAAAACGATCTAATTAAATTAGATTTTATCTCTCTAACTAACGGTACTATTTATTTGGTCATAAGCTTTTTCAGCAATCATAATAGTTGTTGCATTTAAATTAGCACTAACAATATCCGGCATTACAGAAGCATCAACAACTCTTAAGTTTTGAATTCCATGAACCCTTAGGTCTTGGTCTACAACTGAAGTTTTGTCCTCACCCATTTTATTTGTGCATGACGGATGATACGCAGATTCAGATGTATTTTTAATAACTTCATCTAATTCATTTTGATTAGATACATTCTTCCCAGGCCTAATTTCTGTACCAACATATTCTTTAAGTGCTTTTTGAGACAAAATTTTTTTAGCAATTCCTACACCTTCTCTCATTTGTTTTAAATCGTCTTCATGCTTAAGATAATTAAATTGTATTTTAGGATCATCTTTATAGTTATTTGTTTTAATTTTAACAAACCCCCTACTTTTTGGTCTATTTGGACAAACATGAAATTGAAAAGCTTCAAAATTAGGATTTTCTAGACCATGATTAATAACTAAGTAGGGAAAAAAATGAAATTGTAGGTTTGGGTGATTATATGATTTGTCAGATTTAACAAAACCTCCTAACTCTAAGTGTGAGTTTGCTAACCTACCTTTTTTAAATAAAAACCATTTTGATCCTTCTATTGCTTGATATAGAAAATTTGTTGCTAAAGAATGTAATGTTTCATTTTTTTTAGATTTATATTGAATATACATCTCTAAATGATCTTGTAAATTTTCTCCCACCCCAACTAAATTATTAATTACTTCTATTCCCAAGCTTTTAAGATACGTTTCATTACCTATTCCGGATAATTGAAGAATTTTAGGTGAATTAATTGAACCAGCACAAAGTATAACTTCTTTATTGGCTAAATAATTATTAGTTATATTTTTTTTAATCGTTTCAACACCAATTGCAGTTTTATTTTTAAAAAGAATTTTTTTAACATCAATATTATTTATTATTCTTAGATTTTTTCTATTTTGAATTGGCTCTAAATATGCTTTAGCAACACTTTGTCTTACACCTTTGTTTATTGTTACATCAAAAGTTCCAAAACCTTCCTTATCAATACTGTTAGAGTCATTAAATATTTTATATCCAGCTTCTTGTGCAGCTTCTAAAACTTTTTTAAATAGAGAGTATTTTTTATCTATGTTTGATTTATTTACTTTTAATGGTCCCTCTTTACCTCTTACATTACTATCATGAGACCAAGTTTCTAATTTTTTAAAAAAAGGTAAAACTTTTTCATATGACCAATTAGTTAAACCACTTGAAGACCATCTATCAAAATCCTCTTTATGACCTCTAGCGAAAACCATTCCGTTATGCGAAGAGCATCCCCCGATCATTTTACCTCTTGGACAATATAAAGATCTATTATTTAGAAATGGCTCAGGCTCAGTATAATATTTCCAATTATATTTTGGGTCATGCATTGCATATAGAAGTGCACTTGGCATATCAACTTTCCAGGTTTTACTGGATGGGCCAGCTTCTAATAAAATTACAGAATTCTTAAATTGTGAAGACAATCTGTTAGCTAAAACACAACCTGCTGACCCTGCTCCAACAATGATGTAGTCAGCGTTTTTATCCACTAATTCATTCTTTCAGTATTTCCATCAACAGTCATGATTTGACCAGATACATTTTCTGAAGCATCGCTCAATAAAAATAATGCCATTGATGCAATATCTTCTTTTTCTACAAATGTGTTTAATGAAACCATTGACTCTAATTCTTTTCTTACTTGTTTATTTGTTGAATTAATTAATTTAGCTTTAGCATTTATTACTCTATCCATTCTATCGCCATTAACAGAACCAGGACAAATTGCATTCACACGTATTTTAAATTTTCCTAATTCAACTGCTAATGTTTTAGTTAATCCAATTATTGCCCATTTACTTGATGCATATGGTGAACGTTGAGCAAAACCATATAATCCTGCAGTTGAAGATAAATTAATGATAGATCCTTTTTTTGCTTTTTTTAAAAATGGAATAGCAAATTTTGTAAAATAAAAATGTGAACTTAAATTGGTTTTTATTGTGTTATCCCATTCATCTATTGAAATATTTTGAAGATACTTTGTAGGTCCTGCAATACCTATATTATTTATTAATCCATCTATTTTTTTTAAGTTAGATAGAGATTTAAAATATTCTTTAATGTCTTTTGGATTTGTGCAGTCTAAGTGTTTAGCGAATATTTTATTACGATATTTTTTATTTAAATTTATTTTATTAATTTTTGATTTATTTATATCAGATAAATATACTTTTCCACCTGAACTGATTATTTTATTTGCTATAGCAAAACCTAAGCCATCTGCACCAGCAGAAATAATATAATTTTTTTTACTAAGATTAATTTTCATTTATTGAATATTATCTATCTCTTTTTTAGAAATATATCCAATAGTTTTACCTTTATTGTCAGTAACTACTATTGTTAAGCTATCTTCAAGAATTTTATTTTTAAAATTTTTTAGTTTTATATTTTGATTTACTTTGTAAATAGAACCTAATGTTAAATTATCTTTATTAAAACTGTTCTCAATTATCATTATATTTTTTGCTTCTAGATTATCTATTCTATTTTCTTTGCTAGAAAAAAAATTAAGTAAAAATTTAAATATATTCATTATTTAAAATATAGATTACTAGTAAGATCTTTTATTCAGAAGATTGGTTAGCCAATCAGGATCCATTTCTGGGACTGAAGACAATAAAAGTTCTGTATAATCAGGATATGGTGGATTCAAAATTTTACTTTTCAAACCCTGTTCCACTACCTCACCTTGATACATAACAACTATTTCATCTGATATTGCTTTAACCGTTGCTATATCATGGGTTATAAAAATATAAGTAACACCAAGATCTTTTTGTAATTTTTGAAGTAATTTTAATATTCCTTCTTGAACAATTTGATCTAGAGCTGATGTTACTTCATCACAAATAATTAAATCTGGGTTAGCCGCTAAAGCTCTTGCAATGCATATTCTCTGTTTTTGACCTCCAGATAATTCGGATGGTAATCTATCTAAAAAAGTTTCATCTAGTTCAATCATTTTTAATAATTCAATAACTTTTGCTTCTCTTTCTTTCCCTTTTATACCTTGATAAAATTCTATTGGCCTTCCTATTATTTCATCAACAGTTTGACGGGGGTTCATTGCAGTATCAGGCATTTGAAAAATTATTTGAATTCTTCTTAATTCTTCTTTTGACCTTTGTTCAAGTTTTGGAGACAATTTTTTTCCATCAAAAATTATTTCTCCTTTTAATTGAGGAAGTAACCCTGTAATTACTCTTGCTGTTGTTGATTTTCCTGATCCACTTTCGCCAACTATAGCTACTGTTTTACCTTTAGGAATATCTATAGAAACATTGTGTAAGACCTTCGATGAGCCATATGCTGCATCAATATTTTTAATGGACAACATATAATCTTCATTTGTTTCTTCAGGCTTGATCAGTGATCTTACTGACCATAGAGATTTAGTGTATTCTTCTTTTGGGTTTGATAGCATATCTCTTGTCTCAGCTTCTTCAACTTCTTCACCGTATCGCAAAACTTTAATTCTATCAGCCATTTGAGCAACTACAGCTAAATCATGAGTAATATAAATTGCTGCTGTATTAAATTTGTCTACTATAGATCTCATAGCAGATAATACTTCTACTTGAGTAGTAACATCTAAGGCAGTAGTTGGTTCATCAAATATTATTAACTCTGGTCTTGGTGACATAGCCATTGCAGTCATTATTCTTTGAAGTTGACCTCCTGATACTTGGTGCGGGTATCTATCTCCTATATTTTCCGCATCTGGAAGCTGTAGTGATTCATAAAGTTGCACAGCATCTTTTTTTAATACATCCGTTGGATTTATCTTTAATCTATTAGCAGCACTTATTGTTTGATCCATTAATCTATGAGCAGGATTAAAAGATGCTGCTGCTGATTGAGCAACATAAGATATTTTAGTTCCCCAAATTTTTCTCTTTTCAAATTCAGTTAATTTAGCGAGATCTATGCCGTTAAAATTAATTTCTCCATTTATAATCTTACAACCTGGTTGGGTATAGCCCATTGCAGCTTTACCCATAGTAGATTTTCCGGCACCACTCTCTCCTATTAATCCTAGTATTTCTCCTCTGTGTAAAGTCAAATCTACACCTTTTAAAATTTTATGCCATCTCTCATCTGAAAATCCATCAATATGGATATTTTTCATTTCAAGCAGGAGTTCTTTTGATTTATTTGACGTCATCTTTTAATCCACTAGTAATGTAAAGATACCAATCAACAACAAAATTAATTGATACACAAAGCAAAGCAATTGCAGCAGCTGGAATTAATGGTGTTAAACCTGCTGTTATATCATATTGCGCATATTGAATAAGTATTGCATTTTCCCTCACCATTGATGCCCAATCTGCTGAAGGGGGTTGAATGCCAATTCCTAAAAAACTTAAACTAGATATTGTAAAAATTATAAATATGAACCTTAAACCAAACTCAATAATCAAAGGTGAAGCTATATTAGGAAGTATTTCTCTGAAAATAATATATGATAAATTTTCACCTCTTAGCCTCGCGACCTCTACATATTCTAGAACAACTTGACCAACAGCAACTGATCTTGATATTCTAAAAAATCTAGTTGATTCCAAAATTCCTAAAATTACAATTAAATTAAAATTAGTAGGTCCAAAAACTGATAAAAGTATAAAAGTAAAAATCATTACAGGTATAGCCATAAGCGTATCTACTATTCTACTTAATAGTTGATCTAAATACCTTCTATCCAAAGCAGCTATAATTCCAAATACTGTTCCAATTCCTAAAGCAATAAAAGTAGCCAATAAACAAATACCAATTGTATTTCTTGCAGCATAGATAATGCGAGAAAAAATATCTCTTCCAATTTGATCAGTACCAAATATATGGCCATCACCCCAAGGAGCATAAGCTACTGGGAATATTTCTGCTTCTCCATGTGGAGCAATTAAGGGAGCAAATATTGCAGCAAAAAAATATATGAATAGTACAATCATACCAAACCAAGCTGAGATTGGAGCTTTTGATAAGGCAATTTTTAATCTTTCTAATCTAGTTCTTCTTTTAATTAAATTTGCAACTTCACTTTTTGCAGAATAAGATAAATTTTCACTCATTTTGGGTATAATAACCTTGGGTTAGAAATAATTCCGATCAAGTCAGCAATTAAATTTAATATTACATATGTTGATGCAAAAATTAATGCACAAGCTTGAACAACGGGTAAATCTCGATTATAGACTGATCCGACCATCAACCTACCAATACCTTGATAGTTAAAAACATATTCAACAACAACTGAGCCAATCAACATATAAGCTAAGTTTATTGCAATTACTTGAGAAATAGGTGCCCAAGCATTTGGAAGAGCATGTTTAACAATTACCTCGTATCTAGTAGCTCCCGATAATTTTGCCATTTCAATATATTCACTTGATAAGATATTTATTATCGCTGACCTTGTCATTCTCATCATGTGACCCATAGTAATTAATGTCAAAGTAAAAACTGGAAGAGCAGTCCTGTAAAATCTTTCAGCCAAAGTTGAAGCTTCATCCACATTAGAAATAGTTGGAAAAACTGGAAACAGTGTTGCTAGTAAAAGAATAAAAATATAGGCTGTAAAAAATTCTGGTGAAGATACGGTTACTAAGCTAACTCCAGTTGCTGACCTATCATAATACGAGTTTCTGTATAATGCTGCTGAGATACCTAAGATTAAAGATAGAGGAATAGCCAACATGGCGGCAACCCCTGTTAAAAATAATGTATTCTTTAATCTAGGGATAATTAAACCAACAACTTCTCTAGACCTATCACCTTGATCCCCTTGAACTTTAGATCTTCCAGAGAAAGAACTACCAAAATCTCCTTGAAAAACATTTCCTAACCAATCAAAATATCTTGTTACGGGAGGTTTATCTAAACCCAATTCTGCTCTTAGGGCTTTTACTGCAGATTTTGTTGCACTTTGACCTAATATTTCTGTGGCAAAGTCTCCCGGTAAAAAAGAGAATGTACTAAATATTATTACCGAAAATGCAAAAACTGTAACGAGACCAAGACTAAGCCTTAACAAAATTGTTCTAAATATTGGATGAATTCTACTAATATTACCCTCCTTAAAGATACAATCTTAATTCTTAAAGTTTTGTCTAAATTAGGTCAACATGTAAGCTAAAATTAATAATTTATACGTTGAATTAAAACGTTATATATGTTTTTATATATTAACTTAAGTTTGTTTTTTGTTAAATTTCTAGAAATTATGAACAAAAATCTTAGGTTTTTGTTCAATTATAAGGGAGGACAAATGAAAAATAAGAAAATAGACAAATACATTGAAGAACAGTCTTCAAAGCTTACAAAAGGGCTTATTGATAGAAGGCAGTTCATGATGTCTGTCCTTGCTACTGGGGTCACGCTCCCAATTGCATTATCATTAGCAGATAAAGCAGTTGCAGCTACACCAAAAAAAGGTGGACATTTAAGATGGGGTAATAGTGCAGCAGATGCAACTGATACTCTTGATCCAGCAACTTATCAGAGCTCATTTATGCAAGCTACTGCTTGGTCATATCAGAACTGTCTAACTGTTGTTGATTCAGATCACACAATTGTTGGAGAGCTTGCTGAATCAATTGAATCAGATGATGCTCAAACTTGGGTATATAATCTTCGCAAAGGTGTTGAATTCCATAACGGTAAATCAATGACAGCAGAAGATGTTGTGCTCAACTATCAGTATCATATGAATCCAGATACTGCTTCGGCAGCAGGTGGACTGTTATCTCAAATTGAAACAGTTTCTGCTGATGGAAATGACAGAGTTATTTTTAAGCTAAAAGGTGCAAATGCCGATTGGCCTGCAATAACTACTGACTATCACATTATGATTAAACCAACAAAAGATGGAGTTGTTGATGCTCAATCAACGATTGGAACTGGTCCATATATTATGGATGAATTCAATCCTGGTGTTGGTGCAAAATTTGGAAAAAGAAATCCAAATTATTTCAAAGGTGATAGTGTTGCACACTTTGATTCAGTTGAAGTAATTGGTATTAATGATCCTGCTACTAGACAAGCAGCATTATTAAACGGTGAAATTGACTGGATGAATGGTGTTGATCTTAGAACTGCTAATCTATTGACTAGAAATCCTAGTGTAGAAATTACAGCAGCTTCTGGTTACGCTCACTATACAGCTCCAATGAGATTGAACGTTCCACCGTTTGATAACTTTGATGTGCGTATGGCAATGAAGTTTGCAATCAAAAGACAGGAAATTGTTGATAAGATTATGCTTGGATATGGTACTGTTGGTAATGATCATCCGATCTCTACTGCTCACCCATACCATAATAGCGCTTTAGAGCAGAGAGAGTTCGATGCTGATAAAGCTGCGTATCACTGGAAAAAATCTGGAGTAAGTGGACCAATTGAAATTAGTACTTCTGAGGTTCCTTATGCAGGATGTACAGATGCAACTAACTTGATAGCAGCATCTGCTCAAGAATGTGGTATCGATCTTCGAGTTAAAAAAGAACCAGAAGATGGTTACTGGAGTAACGTATGGAACACTAAAGGTTTCAGTATGAGTTCTTGGGGTGGAAGACCTACAGAAGATATGATGTGGTCTGCTGCATTCACAGATGACACAGAGTGGAACGAAGCTGCTTGGGGTAATCTAGTTCAAACTGATTCAACTGTTCGTTTCAATGAACTTGTTAGATCTGCTAGATCAGAACTTGATGCAGAAAAAAGAAAATCAATGTACTGGGAAGCACAAGCTCTTTGTAACTACGATGGTGGTGCAATTGTTTATGCATTTAACCAATACGTTGGTGCTGGTTCTAAAAAACTTGCTCACGGTGAAGATGTTGCTGGTAACTGGGAAAGTGACGGTAACAAACTTTCTGAACGTTGGTGGTTTGCATAAAATATTTATTTTCTTTGTGGCGCATTTAAATGCGCCACACTATTTCTACTAATATTCCAAAAAAATGTTTTTAAAAAATAAGAAATACCTCTTTGATGGAGGTTCCGGTCAAACTTTAATGGAAATGGGTTTAGAGACAACAGGTGATCTTTGGTCAGCACAAGCTTTATTAAATGAAAATAATCACCCAATGGTAGTAGAAATGCATAAAAATTTTATAAATGCTGGATCACAATTAATCGTTACTTCAAATTTTAGTGTTAGAAGGAGGCTACTAAAAAAATATAATTTACTTGATAAATTTGAATTTGGAATAAGATCTGCTGGAGCACTTGCATTAAAAGCAAAAAATGAAAGTGAAAAAAAAGTTATTATTGCAGGCTCATTGCCAAATCAAGGTAATACATATTCCCCAATACATTTTGAAACTGATGAAACCATGTTTAATTATTTTCATGAAATTGCAAAAATATTAAAAGATTATGTCGATATATTTTACTTAGATGTTTTGTGCTCCATCAAAGAAATAAAAATTGCTTTAGAAGCTTCAAAAGAATTTAATAAACAAGTTCTTGTAGGTGTGCATTTACGTTACGATGGAAAATTACCATCTGGAGAAAGTCTTGATGAACTTTTTGAAACTATACAAAAATTTAATTGTTGTGGGATCGTATCAGCCTGCGTATCGCCTGAAATTGTTAATTTGAGTATTCCTATGTTTAATAAACAAAAGCTTCCTTTTGGTTATAAAATGAATTTATTTAAAGAACTGCCTACTAGTAATAAAGAAAAATTCAATTCAGAAGGTTTTGAAGATCAATATGATTATATTGATCCCGTTGAGTTATTAGGGACTCGAAATGAAGAATTTGGAGAAGAAAGATATAAAAAGTTTGTTTTAAATTCTTTAAATGAAGGTGTTACTCTAGTTGGTGGATGCTGTGAAGTAAAGCCACGACATATTGAAGCTATTAAGAATTTATTTTAAAATTTTTTTTTAATTATTTTGTGATAAGTTGAATTTATTTTATGGGAGATTTAGTTAGTAATTACAGATTTGTTGTAAAGCCAGTTATTAAAGAAACTGGCAGATCTCTGGATTTGGCTAGACCCATGAAAATACATCCTCTTACTTATCAGGAGTTACCACTCAACCCAGAATATACTAACTACGCTGATGGAAGATTTACACTTGAAAAATTGTCTCATGCTACTGCAGATGAAATGTATTGGAAAGCTAGACAAGAAATAATCTTACGTCATACGGGTGAACATCCATACGAAATCTCTGGTCCAGATGCTGAAAATTTACTTCAACAAATATTTCCTAGAGATATTTCAAAAGTAAAAATAGGAAGATGCTCCTATCAATTTGCATGCTACCATGATGGAGGAATGATTTCAGATGGATTGTTATTAAGATTAGAAAAAAATAAATTTTGGTTTGCTCAAGGTGATGGACATTTATATAGTTGGTACAAAGCTCATTCGAAAAATTTAGATGTTGAAATTAAAGATCCAAATGTTTGGGTAAGCCAAATACAAGGACCTAAATCTCTAAAACTGTTAGAAAAACTAATTGATCAACCATTAAAAAATAATTTTAATTACTTTGATTGGATTGAAACTTCAATTGCTTCAGAAAAAGTAATTATAAGTAGAACAGGGTTTACGAATGAACTAGGTTGGGAAATTTATTTAAGATCACAAAATGATTCAAAAAAAATCGGAGACTTAATATTAAGTAAAGGTGAAGAAATGGGAATGATCCTTACAGCCTCTCCAGGATTTAGATGTAGAAGAATTGAAGCAGGTCTTTTGTCTGCGGGGAGAGATTTTACAAGGGATAGATCTCCATTTGCTGTTGGATTAGGAAAATTTATAGATTTTAATAAAGGAGATTTTATTGGAAGAGAATATTTACTTAATGCCAGTAAAAATTGTTTAACTTGGGGTATGAGAGTAGAAAATAGTTTTGCTTTAGTTGATTCCGAAATTTCTATTAATAATAAAAAAGTAGGTATTGTAACTTCAAGTACATGGTCGCCATTTCAAGTTTGTGGTGTTGCTATAGTTCATATGGATGAAGCAGAGTTTGGGCCAGACACAATAGTAGATGTTAGATGTGATGATGGTAGTGTGCAAAAAGGTGAAATATGTACTTTACCAATGTATGATGAGAAAGGTGAAATACAAAGAGGTTTAAAAGAAGATATTCCATCTATTCCAATACCTTGGAAGGGTATTTCAAAAAACTAATATATTTTATAATAGAATTATAAATTATATTAGAATACAAATATTAAAATGAATGATCTTATTAGACCTAGCACTAAAATCCATACAATTGATGATGCAATTAAGTTGTCTAAAAAAAGATTACCAAAATTAGTCTTTGATTTTATTGATGGAGCATCAGGAGATGATAAACTTGCTGAAATTAATACTACTGCATTAGATCAAATTAGACTTGAACCTAAGGTTTTTAGAAATGTTGAGAATAGAAAATTAAGTAAAAAAATATTTGATTTTCATTTTGATTATCCATTTGGATTTGCACCAATGGGAATGACAAATCTTTCATGGCCTGAAGCAGATAAAATGATAGCAAAAGAAAGTGCGTATAATAATATTCCAACATGTGTTTCAATGGCTTCGAGTACTACCCTTGAAGATATGTTTACTTTTTCAGAAGGTCATTCATGGATGCAAATATATATTTTTCAAAGTGAAGAATTTATTATGGAATTATTAAAAAGAGCAGAAGCTATAGGATATAAGGTTTTAATTCTTACTGTAGACGTTCCTATTCTATCAAGAAGAGCAAGAGATGATAGAAATGGTTTTGGTTATCCTTTTAAAATTGGTCCAAAACAATTTTTAGATTTTGCACTACATCCTCAATGGAGCTTAACAACTTTATTAAAGGGTGCTCCAAAACCAATGAATTATGTTACTTCTAAAAGTGGAGATCAAATTTTTAGAAGAAAAGAAAGTAGAGGAACAACTGATTGGAATACTCTAAAAAGGGTTCGAGACGCATGGAAAGGAAAATTAATAATCAAAGGAGTAATGAATTCTGAAGATGCTTTGAAAATTAAAAAGGCTGGTGCTGATGCAATTCAAGTATCAAATCATGGTGGAAGGCAATTAGATAGTGCTACTGCTTCTATTAATGCTTTGCCATTAATACGAAAAGCTTTGGGAGACGATTTTCCAATACTTTTTGATAGTGGCATTAGAAGTGGTAGTGATATTTTACGCGCATTAGCTCTGGGAGCTAACTTTGTTATGTTTGGCAGACCTCTAATGTATGCTATTGGAGCAGATGGTGCAAGAGGTCTTAGAAGATTCATTAACCTAATTAAAGAAGAGTTAAGTACAAATCTTGGCTTAGTGGGATTAACCGATATAAATGAAGTTGATAAAAAAATTATAGCAGAGAAATTTTTTAAGGATATAAAGTATTAAGATGGGAGATAAAAAGATTAGAGGTGGGGCATTAGTTGCAAGAGCTCTGAAAGACAAAGGTATTGATAATGTTTTTACACTTTCTGGAGGTTTTTGTAATCCGGCACTTGAAGGATTTATGGAGTGTCAAATTAATGTAATTAATTGTCCTCATGAACAAATTGCTGGTCATTTAGCTGATGGTCATACTAGAATATCAAGAAAACCTTCTGTTTGTATTGTTGGACCAGAAGGTTTTGCAAATGCAGTACCCTCAATGATGGAAGCCTGGGGTGAAAGATCCCCTGTTATTTTTATAACTGGATCTAGTAGCTTAAAAAGACAAGGTTCAGGGGGTTTTAAGGAAATAGATGATGTATCTATTGCTGCACCTTTAACAAAATACAGTGCCAGTATAACAGATGGCAATAGAATAAGGGAGTTCGTAGATAAAGCTTATAGAATTGCAACAAATGGCTATCCTGGTGCAGTACATTTAAGTGTACCAGTAGATATAATGTTTTCATCATTTGCAGATGATGCAGGTTTAGAAGAAAGACCTTTTACTCATCAAAAAAAACCTTTAGCAAAAGCTTGGCCTGATCCTGAGAGTTTAAATGAAATATTTGATCTGGCAATTAGTGCGCAAAAACCTGTTTTTATTGGAGGGCATGGTGTTTGGTGGTCTAGTGCAGAAAAAAAATTAGAACAAGCTGGCTTTGAATTAAACATTCCAATATTTAATATACCATACCATCAAAAGCTTTTAGGTGAAGAGGCAGATACATACATGGGTCTGGCAGATATTCATCAATACCCCCCATCAAAGATGGCTCTAAATGAATCAGATTTGGTTCTTATGATTGGTGCACGTCTTGATAATCAAATGAATTTTGGTAATCCTCCACTTTTTCCAAAAAGCACTAAGCTTATTTGTGTTAATGGATCGCATGAAGAAATAGAACTAAATAGAGCTGCAGATATTAACTTACTTTGTGATCCTGGAGTTTTTTTGGATAAACTCATAGAGTTTAAGAAAAACAGTAAATGGAAATTAAACAATCAATGGTTTGATAAGAATAAAAAAGAGAAAAAAAATTGGATTGATAAAACATTAGATGAATTAAATAAAGAAACTGAAGAGATGAAAAAAAATGGCGGAAAAATTCATCCTCTTCAATTAGCTTTAGATGTGCAAGAAGTATTAAATGAAAATGATTGGTTAGTTATTGATGGTGGAAATACACATTTCTGGTCTGAGATCGCAATTAATATTGCTGGATCAAAAGGTAAAAAACTTGGAGGAATATTGCATCCAGGTACTTTCAGTATGTTAGGTGTTGGAGTTCCTTTTGCAATATCAGCGAAAAATCTTAATCCTAAATCTAATGTTGTTTTAATAAGTGGAGATGGTGCATTTTTATCTGGTGGATTATCAATTGAAGCTGCATTTCAAGAAAAAAAACCTATTGTTGTAGTTATAGATAACAATGGAGGTCTTGACTGTATCTCTCAACAACAAGAAAGGTTATTTGAAAGTGGAAAACACTTTGCAACTGATTTCAGAGATATTCCATTTCATTCAATTTTTGAGGGTTTTGGAGGGCATGGAGAATTAGTTACTAAAAGAGAAAATTTAGCCCCTGCTTTAAAAAGAGCGTTAGATAGTGGTAAAACTGCATGTGTAAATGTTAAGACTAAAGGTGTTATAAGTCCAATAGTTGCTGCAGTTAGTGATAAAAGAGATAAAGCATCTATTGAGTAGATTATGGCAATTTTTTCTACACATTTACTAAACTCAATAGATGGTACGCATGCAAGTGATGTAGAAATTGTTATTTATAAAGTAAATAATAATAACAAAGTTGTATTTTTAGAAGATAAAACAGATAGCTCTGGAAGAATGCTTAAAGAATTTGAATTAACGAAAGAAGATTGTGAAAGTGATTATGAAATGATAATTAATTCTGGTAAATATTTTAGAAATACTAGTGAAGTAATTAATTCAATAAGTGTTAAATTTAAAATGAAAGATCCTCTTAAAAAATACCACATACCTCTAATTATTGCTCCAAATGGATACTCAATATGGTGGTCAAAATAAAATGAGTAATTCAGGATTAAACATGTCTAGACGTATTAGGAGGACTCCCTATACCGAGAAAGTTATTGAGGCTGGTGTAACTGGTTTTACTGTAGTTAATCATATGCTTCTTCCAAAATCATATAAAGCAACAGTAGAAGAAGATTATTGGCACTTATCTAAAAATACTCAAATTTGGGATGTTTCATGTCAACGACAGGTTCAAATAATAGGAGAAGATGCTACAGAATTAATACAACTCATGTCTCCAAGATCAATAAAAGATATGCCTATTGGTAAATGTTACTATTATCCAATGATTGATGAAAATGCAGGGATGATAAATGATCCCGTACTTTTAAAATTAAGTGAAAATAAATATTGGCTATCAGTTGCAGATTCAGATGTTCTTCTTTGGGCAAAAGGATTGGCAGTAGGAAGAAATTTTAAAGTTGATATTATAGAGCCAGATATTTATCCCTTAGCAATTCAAGGTCCAAAATCTGAAAAATTAATGTCATCAATATTTGGAGAAAAAATTAAAAAATTAAAATTCTTTCATTTTTCTTTTTTTGAATTTGAAGGAACAAAACAGATAATTGCAAGATCAGGATATAGCAAACAAGATGGTTTTGAGATTTATCTTAAAGGTTTTAGTTTAGGAAAAAAACTTTGGGAAACTATTTGGGAAGCAGGAAAAGATTTTAATATTTTACCTGGATGTCCAAATTTAATTGATAGAATAGAAGGTGGTTTATTATCCTATGGTAATGAATTTACTTTAGAAAATAATCCAATTGAGTGTGGATTTGATAATTATTGTAACAATTTATCTCATGATTTCATTGGAAAAAACGAGCTAAAAAAAATATTAAAAAATGGAATAGAAAAAAAAATCAAAGGAATTACTTTTGATGGGTCTCCGTCTCCTTCGTGTACAATACCTTTTCCTGTATATTCAAAAAATAGATTTCAAATTGGTAATATCACCTCTGGTATTTATTCACCATTTTTAAAAACCAACATTGGGCTATCAATGGTTGATAGAGACTATTGGAATGATGGGCAGGATGTTATCGTATTAACACCAGACAACATTGAGAGAAAAGGTAAAGTGTGCTCACTACCTTTTAATTATTCTTAAAATGAGTCATTCAATCGAATTAAAGTGGGAATTAGGAGATCAGAAACTCGAATTTGGAAAATATTTAACTGATCACATAGTAATGCTTAACGAAAATGTATCTATTGATGCAGGATCATCTCCAGATTATGGAGGAAGCGAAAGTAATATTAATCCAGAGCAAAAACTAGCTGCAGCTGTAAGTAGTTGTTTTATGATGACGTTTTTAGCTTTAGCTGCAAAAATGAAATGGCCAGTTATTAATTACAAAGATAAAGCAATTTCGTATTTAGGAAAAAATGCAGAAGGAAGAATGTTCGTAAACAAAATAGAGTTAAATCCAGCTATAGTATTTGAAGAAAATTTTAATATTTCTGATGAAGAAATGAAAAAGATGAAAGAGAGATCACATAAGTATTGTTTTATTGCTAATTCACTATCTAAAGATGTTGAAATTCAAATTAATTAAATGAATTTTAATCTAATATTATCTGAAAAAAATAATAACATTTCTAATATTATTCTTAATGATCAGAAAAACCAAAATACTTTAAGTGAAAACATGATCAATGAGTTAACGTCAGCGCTAGATATTGCTGATAAAGATAATGAAGTAAAAGTAATTATTTTATCATCAAAAGGAAATATTTTTTGTGCAGGACATAATTTAAAAGATTTAAATTCACAAAGATTGCAAAATGACAGAGGTGAAAGCTATTTTAAAAAAATATTTCAAATGTGCTCACAACTTATGCTGAAAATTAATAAAAATAATAAACCAGTTATAGCTATGGTTGATGGTATCGCTACTGCAGCAGGCTGTCAGTTAATTTCTAGCTGTGATTTAGCTTACTCAAGTAGCAGAGCAAAATATGCAACTCCTGGTGTTAATATTGGATTATTTTGTTCTACACCAATGGTTCCATTATCAAGAACTGTAGGTAAAAAGCAAGCTATGGAAATGCTTCTCACTGGAGATCTTATAGATGCAAATAAAGCGTTAAGGATTGGTCTAATAAATGATGTCTTTGAAGAAGATAGTTTAAAAGAAAATGTATTTCAAATTGCTAAAAAAATATCATCTAAATCTTCTAATACTATTAAAATTGGTAAAGAAGCTTTTTACAAACAAAAAGATATGAATTTAGAAGACGCATATACTTTTACTTCAAATATAATGACGAAAAATATGTTACATGATGATTCCAAAGAAGGTATTGAAGCTTTTTTAGAAAAAAGAGAGCCAAACTGGAAAGAATAATTACTTCTTAAAACGGGTCAGGTTGAGATGGATTGGTAGCTAACCATGTAGATTTAGTCTGCATGTAACTTTGCATTCCCTCCCATCCATTTTCACGACCGTATCCTGATTGCTTGAAACCTCCAACTGGAGATTGAGTAGAAGCATTAAAATAATTATTTATATAAACAGTTCCAGCCTCTATCTTATCTGCTAAACGTATAGCTTTATTAGTATCCTTAGTCCAAATACCTGCTGCAAGTCCATAAATAGTATCGTTTGCAATTTTAATTACTTCATCTTCATTATCCCAAGATTGTATTGAGACGACAGGTCCAAATACTTCATTTTGAGCTAAATCATCTTCATTTGGAACATTATCAAAAATAGTTGGTCCAATATAGTACCCTTCAGATTTTTGTTCTTTTCTTCCATCAATTAATAATTTTAAACCTCTTTTTTCAGCCGCTTCTATCTTAGATAAAATAAAATCATATTGCTCTTTATTTGCTATTGGTCCTATTTGTGTTGCTGCATCATTTGGGTGACCAACTTTAGCTTTTTTAACAACTTCTAATAAATTTTGAGTAAATTTATCTTTTATATCTTTATGCACTAATATTCTTGATCCTGAAATACAGCTATGACCTGAAACTGGAAAGATCCCTGAAACAACTCCATTAACTGATAAAGTTAAATCAGCATCTTTAAATATAATTTGTGGTGATTTTCCTCCTAGCTCCATAATAATAGGTTTAACGTATTTGGATGCACTTAAACTAGCTGCACTCCCACCTTTTGTTCCGCCTGTAAAACTTATCATTCTAACATCTTGGTGTTCAATAAGAGGTGCACCAGTGGTAGGACCAAAACCAGTAACAACATTAATCAAACCTTCAGGAAGATCCGCTTCTTCTAAAATTTTCATTAACTCTAATGTAGAGCATGATGCTCTTTCTGAAGGTTTAATTACAACAGTATTGCCTGCTGCTATTGCTGGTGCCAACTTCCAGATTAATGTTCCAATTGGTGAGTTCCAAGGTAGAATGAGCGCAACAACTCCAAATGGTTCCCATTTTAAATAATTGTGCATATTTGGAACCTCTGAAGGTATCAGTCTACCTTCATACTTGTCACACATACCTGCATAATAATAAAAACTCTCAGTCTGCCAGCTAGTTAAAGAAGGAGTGATATTTTTTGGAAGTTTGCCGTTGTCTTTAGTTTCTATTTTTCCAATGCGTTCTGCATTTTTAGCAATAATATCTCCAATTCTAGTTAATGTTCTCCCTCTTTCTGCTGGATGCATTTTACCATAAGGACCATCATAATAAGCACGTTTAGCAGATGATACTGCAAGATTAATATCTTTTTTATTACAGTTAGGGACCTTTGCCCATACTTTACCTATAGATGGATCCTCACTTTCAAAATATTTTTCAGAAGAAGGGTCATACCATCTATTTCCTGCATAAAATTTGTAGGTTTGAATTTCAGACATAATTTATTTAAACTTAAATATTTTCATTGGTCAACTTATTTGTGATTGATTAATTTTTTAATATCATATCTGATGCTTTTTCTGCTAACATAATTACAGATGCATTTATATTTCCACTTATCATATCTGGGAAAGAAGATGCATCTACTACTCTCAGATTGTCTATTCCTCTAACTTTAAGCTGATTATCAAGTACAGCCATCTTGTTATTACTGGAACCCATTGCGCAGGTAGATGCAGGATGATGCCCTGTTTGTACATGATTTCGAATTGACTCTTTTAAATCCTGATCACTTTTTATTTTTTTTCCTGGAAGTATTTCCTCCGAAACAATTTTAGCTAAGCTGGGTTTTGATAATACGTCTCTTGTATGCTTCATCCCTTCTATCATATCTTCCATATCTGATGGATCGATGAACCAATTTGGATTTATATTAAGTTCATCATTAGGATTTGAGCTTTTAAGTTTTACACTTCCTGTGCTCTTTGGTCTTAATAAATTAATTTGAAAGTGTAATCCTGGAAAAGCTTTTTTACCTCTAGAAAAAAATAATGAACCAAAATTTAATAAATTATCTAAACTCATAGACCAGTTATCTTTTTCTTCTTTAAAGCACATAGGTGTCATGAACACTTGTATTTCAGGCATTTCTTTTTCTCTTATTGCATGAAATAGATTTGTTGACCAAAAAGGAGCAGCAGCTAATCCTTGTTTAAATAGAATATATTTTAATCCCACAATAATAGCTCTATCGATCCTTTGATATTTAGAGAAACTTAAATTGTTGTTTTGAAAAGCCCAATTCATTGGCATAACAGGATGATCGTGAAGGTTTTCACCTACTCCAGGTAAGTTAATTAATAATTCTATATTTTTTTCTTTTAAATGTTCTTCTGGACCAATTCCTGACAACATTAAACATTTGGGACTACCGAATGCTCCTAAAGATAATATTACTTCTGATGATGCATAAACTTCACCATTTGATAAAAGTAATCCTTTAGCTTTATTTTTCTCAATTAAAATTTTTATTACAGATGTATTTTTATAAATTGTTAAGTTGCTAGGTTTAAATTTCAAATAAGCTTCTGCAGATGATTGTCTTTTTCCCTTCCAAACTTTAACATCATATCGGCCTACTCCTTTTAGATTGCCATTGTAAAAATCATTATTAATTTCTGCCCCAGCTTCAACACATGCATCAATAAATGCTTCATCGATAGAATTGTAATTACCAGCTGGTGTAAGTTTTAAAGGACCTGAATGTGAGTGATATTCATTTTTTTCTCTATGAAAAGCTGAGGCAGATCTTTTGAAATATGGTAATACATCATTATATGACCAACCCTCTAAGCCCTTTTGTCTCCACCGATTAAAATCCCCTGGAGCGCCTCTCATGTAAATCATACCGTTTAAAAGAGAAGATCCTCCTAGCCCTTTACCTCTAGGGTATAAAATTTTTCTATTATTTAAAGAAGGTTGAGGTATTGACTCAAAACCCCAATCAAATTTAGGGTTGCCAAAAATGTATCCGTTACCACCTGGCATTTGAGTGAATAAACTTTTTCCTGACCCCCCTGCTTCTATTAGTAATACCTTTATATCTTTATTTTCAGATAATCTTGAAGCTAATGTACAGCCAGCAGAACCTCCTCCTGCTATTATATAGTCAAATGTTTTTTTCATTTTTTAAAAATATAAATTATACTAATTATTAATTTATAAGTAAACTCGAGTAAATTAAATATGAATAATTACAAAGATTGGATTGGAAAGAAAATTTCAAGAAGCGATATTATTACTCCTCGGTTAGTTGAGCATTTAAAAAAAACAATTGATCAAAACTGTTTAAGTGATCAAACTGTGCCTGAGGGAATTTTTTTATGTTTATGCCCAGATGTAGCTTCAATAAGTGATCTAGAAAAAGATGGAAATACAAAATTAGGAATTTTCTTACCCGAGTTACCTTATAAAATTAGAATGTGGGCTGGTGGTAAAATAAAAATATTTGATGAATTTGAAATTGGATCTGAAATTAAAAAAAATTCAACCATTTCAAGTATTGAATTTAAAGAAGGTAGATCAGGAAATCTATGTTTTGTTAATATTAATCATGAATATTTAAATAAAAATAAATTAATAATATCAGAAGATCAAACTGCTGTTTATAGAGAAAAAATAAATAAAAAATCTATTACTCCTAAAATAAAAAACAAATTAAAATTAATTGATAAAGTAGAAATTTTTAGTTCATCAACTTTGCTGTTTAGATATTCTGCTTTAACTTTTAATGGACATAAGATTCATTATGATAATTATTATACAAAAAATTATGAGGGTCATATGGGATTATTAGTCCATGCACCTCTTCAAGCAACTTATCTTTTAAATCTTGCTAGAAAAAACAAGATTGAGTTCAATTATTTTGAATATAAAGCTACAGCGCCTCTTGTATATAACAATAATTTCTTTGTAGAAATTGGTGAAAATCGAGATGATGAAATTATTGGAAGAATTCTTAATGAAAAACAAGAAATTACAATGATTGCAAAATATAAAAAATGAGTTTTCATAAAAAATTTTGTAATTGGGCATCACAAAAAAAAATTAATATCAATAAGTTAACTTATAAAAGAGCAGAAAATGCATTCATAGATACCCTAGCTTGTATATTATCAGGTGTTAAAGAAAAACAATCAAAAGTTGCCTTAAAATACTGTTTAGAAAATAATAATTCAAAAAACATTAAGATATTTGGAGGAGGAAAAAAATTATCTATTTCTGCAGCTTGTTTTTTACATGGAGTAAGATCATCGTCAATAGACTTTGATGATTACGAATACGTTGCAGGATCTCATCCTAGTGCGCCAATTTTTTCAGCTCTAATATCTATTGCTCAAATGAAAAATATCTCAATTGAGGAAACATATCAGGGATGGGTAGTGGGATATGAATTAATAATAAAATTAGGACAAGCACTTAGCTATGATCATTATTATAAAGGATGGCATTCAGCTAATACAATAGGCGTGGTTGGAACTGCTGCAGCAGTATCTAAAGTGTTAAAATTAAATACAGATCAAATGGCAAATGCAATTTCTATTGCAACAAGTTTTTCATCTGGTTTAAAACAACAATTCGGAAAAGATACAAAAGCTTTTCATATTGGGTTTGCTGCACAAGCAGGGGTACAGTCTGCCTTACTTGCAAAAAATGGAGGGACAGCTAATCAAGATATTTGGAATATTGAGAGAGGATTTATTGAATTGTATGGTAGTAAATTTTCTAAAAAATTAAATAATAATTTAAAAAGTTCAGATTTAGGAAATGCAATAATTAAATTTCCAAATTTCATTAAGTTTTGGCCAGTTTGTAGTTATTCACAAAGAGTAATACAAGGAGGATTAATTTTAAATAAAAAAATTTTTATAAAAAAAAATATTAAATCTATCGCAATTGAGTTTCCAGAACCTTGGTTCAGAGTATCAAAATTTCATATACCTAAAAATTCTACTGAAGCTAGATTTTCATTGAGTTATTGTTTAGCAACCGCTCTCATTAATGGTAAATTTGATTTAACTAGTTTAAATATTTCTAAAAATAAAAAAAGTTTAAAATTGACTAGAAAGATTAAACTAATCACTTACAAAGTTCCAAATAATTTTAAAGACTATGATCCTAAGTATCCTGATATAATTAAAGTAATAATGAATGATGGAAGTATATTGATTGAAAAAATATCACATATTAAAGGAGGAAAAAATAACCCTTTAAAAGATGAAGATATTGATAATAAATTTTTAATGTGTGGAGGTAAAAAAAATATTTTAAATAAAATTAGAAATCAAAAATATAAGAAGAAAAATTTAAAAGAAATAATTTTTTAATTTAGCTATTTTTTCTTTCTCTGTAAGCTATAAATATTCCAGTAGTAATAATCATTGTTCCTCCAAAATAAATACTGAAAGTTGGAACCTCAGAATAAATTAAATATCCCATTATTCCTACAAATATAAAAGATGAGTATTCAAAGGGTGAAGTAATTGCAACATCTGCGTATTTAGCTGCTTGAGACATAAATAAATGTCCTAGTGATCCCATCACACCTAAACTCATAGCTAAAATTAATTGAATTCCATTTGGCATAATAAAATTATCAGGGAAAAATATTATTGATGTAATTAATAATGCAAAAGAGTAATAAAAAACAATTGCAACACTAGAATCAGTACTCATTACTGATCTAGTTGATAAATAAACAGAAGCCATAAAAGCTGCAGATATTAGAGGATAGAGTGTTTCTAATTTGAACAAGTCAGTACCGGGCTTAACAATAATTAACACACCGATAAAACCAATTAATATTGCAGTTGTTCTAAAAATCCCAATTCTCTCGCCAAGTATTGGTACAGCAAGAAAAGCAGCAATAATGGGAGCAGAATGTGCAATAGCTATATTTTCAGATAACATTAAATGATTAATTCCGTAAATATAGAATACAACACAAGCAGAAGCAGATAGAGCTCGGATAGCATGTCCAACTGGTTTTTTAGTTTTTAATTTATCGAACCCAAAATACATTGCTAAGAAAGTTGCAATGATACTTCCACTTAGTGCTCTGAAGAATATTGATTCCCAAACAGGAAAATGAAAGCTTAAATATTTATAAGTAATATCATTTATACTAAGACAAAACATGGATAATAACATAAATGAAATTCCTAACAGATTATTATTTTTTGATTTCATTAATTAATTAAATATACTAAGTTAATTTATTCAGATATAAATATTTCAAAATGAGTATCAAATATCATGTAAAAAAATTAGAAAAAAAGAATGATCATTTAAGTATATTATGGAAAGATAATTTTAAAAGTAAATTTCATTTTATGTGGTTAAGAGATAATTGTCCAACAGCAATACATCCTACTGCAAATATGCGAGTCTTTAATATTTTAACTGTCAGTAAAAATATATTTCCTAAAATGTATAAAATTGAAAAAAATAAACTCAATATTGATTGGAGTGAAGGTGATCATACTAGTAAATTCAACTTAAAATGGTTAAGAGATCATTGTTATACCGAAATAAATCAACAAAAATATAAATCACCTTATGTTTTTTGGGATGGTAAATTAAAAAAAAATTTTAAGAAAATTATTGTTGATCATAATAGTGTGATAAAAAATGATAAACATTTAAGCAAATGGCTAAATTTACTTCATAACTATGGTTTTGCTTTAATTAAAAATGCACCAACTAGCAAAAAATCAGCATTCAAAATATTAAATAGAATAAGTCATCACAGAGAAACATTTTTTGGAACTCCCTTTGAAGTAATTAACATTCCAAAGCCAAATAACACTGCTTATACGGCAGATGCATTAAGAAATCATACCGACTTACCTTATTTTGAATATGCTCCTGGTTACCAGTTTCTTCATTGCTTAGTAAATGAAGCTAATGGTGGCTTATCATCTGTTGTTGATGGTTTTGCAGTTGCAAATTATTTAAAAAAAAATGAAAAAAATGTTTTTAATATTTTAACAAAAACTTACGTTAAATTCAAAGATACGGATTATACTCAAAAAGCTGTCAGAATTCTTCATTCACCAATAATAACACTTACAAAAGATAATGATTTCAATGATATTAGATTTAGTATGGCTGCAATGGGAGCAGTCGATGTTGATCCAAAAGAAATGAAAAAATTTTATGAAGCGTACCAATATTTTGCATCACTACTTCAAAACAAAAAATTTAAAATTGATTTTAGATTAGAAGCAGGTGATATATTTTGTTTTAACAACAGAAGAGTATTACATGGCAGGACTGAATTTGATCCAAACTCTGGAAATAGACATCTTCAAGGATATTATGTTGAAAGAGATGAAATAATAGGAAGATTAAATTATTTTAATAATATTAAAGTTTAGATCATTCCCATCCGCAGATAGTTTTAATTTCTAAATATTCTTCTAAACCCCAATCTCCTCCCTCTCTTCCATTTCCAGATTGTCTGTAACCCCCAAAAGGAGTTCCTGGTTCTGCACTATTTCCATTTATATAGACACCTCCAGATCTAAATTTTCTTGCTACTCTTTTTGCCTTTTCTTTATCTTGAGTTTGAACATAGTTTCCTAAACCATAGGATGTATCATTTACAATTGATACAGCCTCATCTTCATCCTCAAATGGAATTATTGAAAGTACCGGTCCAAAAATCTCCTCTTTTGCAATTCTCATATCATTTGTAACATCTGTGAAAATTGTTGGCTTTACAAAGTAACCTTTTTCTAAACCATTTGGTTTTTCAGGACCTCCAGCTACGAGTGTAGCTCCCTCATTTATACCACTATTAATTAGATCAATAATTTTATCATACTGTGTTTTAGAAATAACTGGACCAATATGATTTCCTTTCTTAGAAGCAATATCAACTTTGATTTTATTTGCTTCATCAGCCGCCTCTTCTATTGCTCTGTTATAGATTGATTTTTCAACTAGCATTCTTGTTGGTGCATCACAAGATTGACCAGAATTACTCATAATATTCCTAACACCTTCTCTTACTGCTTCTGGATGTGAATCTCTAAAAACAATATTACCCCCCTTACCTCCTAATTCTAAGCAAACTCTTTTAATAGTATCTGCTGCATTTTTAGAAATAAGTTTTCCTGCTCTAGTGGAACCAGTAAACGATATCATATCAATATCTTTATGAGTTGATAGATCTGTGCCTACACCATCTCCATCACCATTTACTAAATTAAAAACACCTCCGGGAAATCCAGCCTCATGAATAATTTCAGCAAAAAGCATTCCTGATAGCGGTGCTATTTCGGAAGGTTTTAATATCATTGTACAACCAGCAGCTAAAGCTGGAATTACTTTTAAAGCAATTTGATTAATAGGCCAATTCCATGGTGTAATTAATCCACACACTCCAATTGGCTCATAAAGGATATAATTATTTGATAAATGATTAAATTTTTTTTCAAAATTAAAATTCCTCAATCTATATATAAAATCTTTTATGTGATCTTCACCAGATAAAGTCTGAGCAGAGGATGCCCAATCAAGTGGTGCGCCCATTTCGCTTGATATTGTTTCGCTGATTTCAAACCATCTTTTTTTATATATTTTAAGAAGGTTTTCTAATAAATTAATTTTTTCTTTTTTTTTAACTAAACTCCAATTTTTAAAGGCATTTTTTGCAGCTTTGACAGCATTTTCTACATCATTTTTATCACCTAAACTAATTTTTGCAAAAATTTTTTCATCTGAAGGATTGATAACATTTAAAATTTTTTTACT